>CAZBOB010000038.1:0-33788 GCA_964492995.1 uncultured Desulfobacteraceae bacterium
TAACACCCTCTTTCGAAATCCTTGGGTACGTTGATGCTGAACGTGCCTTAAACCCTCATGATTTTTTGCGGTATGCCCTTTGTTTTTCCTTCACTGTAAACCCGATCTCCCAGGATATACAGGATCTACATGATAAAATATAAATCCTGAATATCTTGTTCATCCTGTCGGAAAACAAACTTGTTTATAATTCAATCCCATAATATCTTGATTGGAAGTCGCAAATTGTGACCTCCAATTCACACAAAAATTGAGGATATTATTTCTGGTTTAGCTTTTAAGCTGGTTTGAATCGAACCATATGATCTTTTAGCCAATGAACAAGTTCAGCTCGTTCCATTTTGCCTGTTGCCAATTGGAGTATAATTTTTTCCTGATCAGCTACTGATGCATCAATTTCATATCCATTTAAGACAAGAAACACTTCCATAGCGGCATGACATATCCGCTTATTTCCGTCAATAAACGGATGATTTTTAATGAGAGAATAACCAAGGGCTGCGGCTTTGTCACTTAGAGAGGGATATAACTCCTTTTCATCAAAAGTCATTTTCGGTTGTGCCACAGCGGATTCAAGGGCAGCCATATCTCGTAGATCTGGTGTCCCTCCTGATTGTTGGATCAGTCGTTGATGAAGAAACAGTATCTGGCTTAAAGTAAGGAAGTATGTCATACCAAGCGCCGATAGAGTTCAGCGTTTTTGTTCAGAACGTGTTCTATTGCATTACGGAAGTCTGAATCAAGGAGCAACAACTTCTCTTCCACCCCTGATTTAATAAATTCTTCCGGTGAGATTCCAATTTTGCTCGCAGCTTCTTTGACTTTGATAGCTAATTGGTCCGACAAATTTACAATAACCGGTTCCATTTTTACACCCTCTATATTTTGAATTTATTGATAAAACAATTAATATCACACTCTGTCTATATCTGCAAATCAAGGGATTAGGGCATCATAACCCCTTAATAGAGGACGTTGATGCTGAACGTGACTTAACCCCCATCAATAATCCGGGACGTATTTCGGAACATTTTGAATTTATGCGTTTTTCTATCTCCAACATTTTGTGACCTTTAAGATTGATTTTCCTCTGAGTCATCCGCGTTCATCTGCGTCCAAACTCTTTGTCTTTGGGAACCTGAGTGTTTAAAAATTGAGGTTTTCACTATATGCATGCATCAGATCAGCGATGTAGGACGGCCCCGGCAAGTTCGAGAATGAGGAACAATATTAATTGGATAAAAAAATATTCTTGTAAATTCAAAGATATGCATACACGATTAGGCCTGAACAATCAAGACCAAATTTTACCTATAACTACTGTAAAAATTAGGTATTGTCGACGAATGATCGAACGAAAGTGTGTTCTTATGATATACGAAAACACAAAGTGCTTAAAATAATATCGAGCTTTGATTGCAGAAATCACAGGTCTTGAGCTGATGATTTCGAAACGAAATCGTAAAGATTTTATGGCTTCAATTTTGCTCCCAATTTCACCCTCAAATCATGCATCAGTTTAAAAGCCTGCATGAAACCTCGGTTTCTGGGCATGATCTCGTCAAAATCGTCTCCATGGGCAATTAATAGTCTGTGCCCTAAGTTTAAAGACGCGTAAAGTTGACTTTCCCAAACCCTTTTGGCACATATCCATTATCATGGTTACCTCGTACCCAAACGACCTTTTGACGGTAAGATTTCTCCTCAATAAGGTAAAGGATCCGCTGATGCGGTGGCTTTAAATTCTCATAAGGATTGTCTATAATATCCCCATTTAAGATAAGTTCATGATCTTCAGAAACATTTCCGAGAAAACGCTCGAAGTCGTCATATAAAAAATGGTGAGATCCAATATGCAAATCGCTGACAATGATTGCGTTCATTTATCAAGGATAATAGTTTTAAAAGTACTATCTTTAATTAAATCTTTAGAACGTTAATTGCCCTACTCCCTCGGTCAGACCTTTCTATATCAAAGCTGACTTTATCACTAGAAGAGAGCACCTTGAATCCAGGCATCCTGATGTCAGAGTAATGAACAAATACTTCTGCTCCATCTTCCTTTTCTATAAAACCGTATCCCCTTCTTATACTAAACCACTTTACAATCCCGTTTGCCATATCTTAGAATTCCATTTATAAATATATCACGTGGAGCTTTTAATTAAGGCATGGGTTCAATTTCAACGTGAATCGGTTCTATGTGTTGATCAATTGGTACACATTCACCTGGGAATCTGATTTTTCTCATACATAATTTGAATAGGAACTCTGCCTTCCACTCACTCCCGTCAGGTGCCGTTCCAGTAATTATGGTTTTTTTATATATATCTCCACCCCATACGCGCTCGGATTCTCCAACTTGGACACATTCACATCCGCTGGTACATCCAATGGCTTTTCTGCTAGTATTTTCCTTGACTATCTGTTTTGTGGCCATTGCTAAAAGCTGGGTATCATCTATACTGACATTTGGAGACGTGACCTCTTTTACTAATTGGGGGTTAGACACATTCCATTCCACAATTTCGCACTTATTATTGCATGTCATTTCAATCTCCTATTTTTTGAAATTTGATTTTCTTCTACTTCATCTTCTTTTTTCATAATACGATTTAATTTTTGTTTCATTTCTATAGGATTAATAGGTTGCTTGATATAATCAATAAAATGCTTTTCCATCAAATCTTCAGCTTCTGGGCTGCTTCTTTCGGTTATAATTATTACAATCGGAATAAACTTATATGTTTCGTCTTTTTTCATCACGTCCAAAAACCGAAAGACATCGATGTCGGGTGTATTGAAATCAAACAGAACAAGATCGATAATTTCTTCATTTAGTATTTTTAATCCCTCATTGACATTAGAAACTTCAAAGAATTGTACAACATTAAACCCAGGCGACTTAACGATCTCTTTTATAGCCGTTCGTATAGGAATGGAATCTTCGATGATTAACAAATTGTATTCCATGACATTTAATTTTCAACTTGGAAAAACCTGGGTTATAAAAGAATTCTAGTATTAACGGTTAATTGCACTTAAAGCTGAAATGATTATACGAAAAGTTAAATGAAGGGGGGCGAACGAGAGGATTTGCCAGAAAATAATATTTGTTTCACAGAAACGTACTTTTTACAAAGGAAATAAATTTCGATCTCATGTAGATGGTTAGTTGTTAAACAAAAACAAGTCGACAAATCATAATCAGGCGTATCGTTTTCAAATTCATTATTGTTTTTTAAAATTGAAGCGTATTGAAGATCTATGCATGAATTTTGCCTAAAAGATTCAGTATACATATTGTCGGGAAATACGTTTAAGCCGGGTTCACTAAAAGGAGTGAAAAAGGAAAGAAAGATGGCAAGTATAATAGATATAAAGGTATGGCGGTTTGCTTTCATGATTTCGCCACTAACATCAAACACATTTGAAAAAAGTTAAAAGAAATCTATTAATACTTTTATGATATAAATGTTATGAAATTGTCAACTCATAAAATCCCATTAGCAAAAAAATATTTTTTTCAGCGAACATAGGAAATTAACTATCCAGCGACTTTTTGTTCAATATTTTCTTATTATTTAGCCAGATAGACAACCTCCCCAAAAGGGATAAAAAATTGTTTGATAATGACAAACCCTAATTGTATTTTCTTGCCAATAGTACATCCTGAAATCAGTTCAAGCTCATTTCATATATCTGAAAATCCACAAAAAATCAAAGGGCAAATCCTGTGAAATAAATTTGCCCTTATTAAAAAAACGATATCCCAAATTTTTCAGACCCCTGATATTTACATTTCCATAGGAGATATCGCAGGCGCTAGGTTTTCTGGAATAAGCCTTCTTTTTTAGTCATCATCCAGTACCTTTCGGGTAGTGTTTGCGATTTCACCCAAAACAACAGGCTTCACAACAAAAGCACGAATCCCACTTCTTTTCGCTTTATCTTCATTTATATGTTCACTATACCCGGTACAAAGAATTATAGATATAATTCGGGTGAACAGCTGGTCCTTGCCCGTAAAGTGGTAGTAGATCACCGGTTCGGTGATGCGGGCCTTTTTGGATATCTGAAGGGTGGTGGTACCGCCGAACCCCTGTTCGGCGAACAGCAGGGTGGCCGCCTGGATGATGTCTTGTCTTTTCAAAAACATAGCTCAATCAAATTTCACCGCTACCCGTCTTTGTGCCTGACTTCGAAAAGTCATAAACCTTTCCTAATAATTAAAGGAAAAATTCGAAAACCATTGGAAACCTTACTCCTATAAAATTATTTGTCAAGGATTTTAGGTCATTAGGAATGATTATTAACTTTAACAACACCGAACAGTTTCAATTGCATTCACACCTATATTGCATATAACCTATTAAAATCTTGACAATATTTAGCTAAAGTGAGATGTTAACTAGTGGCCATCCATAAATGGTCTTTTTGCTTGCCCAGTTAAATCCGTATTTAATATTTAACCGGGGCCAAATCTCTGCGTTATGTTCAAAAAATAAAGTAGGTATAATATGAGTAATATGACAGTAAGAAAAAACATGCCGGTGTTTCTTTTAATATTCGCAATCATTTTGACAGTTACTATTAAATCCGTTTTTGCTGACACACGATATGTTTCTGATAAGTTAATCATTTCTGTGCGTGATGGGCAAAACCAAGATGACAATGTTTTAGGATATATTAGGACGGGAACAGCAGTTGATGTGCTTGAAGAGAAAGGACGTTATTTAAGGATTAAGACTGAAGATGGCCTTGAAGGTTGGGTTCAGACACAATATATAATTTCAGAAAAACCTAAGGGCCGGATCATTGAGGATTTAAGAAATGAGATAAATGATTTAAACAAGAAAATCGAGTTTTCAAAGAATGAGCAAGGTTCCTTATCAGACAAATTTCTGGTAACAAAGCAAATCTATGAAGTTAGGATCAGAGAATTAGAACAAGAATTAAATATCAATCAAAAAAATACTGCAAAAGCAAAGAATGAGTTAATAGAGCTTAATAAAAAATATAAAAAACTTCTTAGCAACTCAGAAAATGCGGATGAACTGATCAGGAAACTTGAGAAGTCGAAGAAATTAGACTCAAAACTAAAAACTGAAATCAGCAATCTAAAAAAAGACCGTCAAAATTCCCTAAAATCAAGCATAATCCAGCCGTTTCTTGCTGGAGCAGGGGTCTTCATCGTTGGATTTATACTTGGGGGATTAGCAAGAAGGAAGAAGCGCTCTAAGTTATATTGATAGGCTTAGAAATTTTCCTTGGAGACGTTCATACTGAACGTGCCTTAACCCCTCATGATTTTTTGCGGTATGCCCTTTGTTTTTCTTTCACTGTAAACCCGATCTTTTGTTTTAATCAACCGCCCCAGTACGATTTGCCGGCCTGTCCCGGTACTTTCACGGAGACCTACCCCGGTGAAATGCGCTGCACTGTTGCTATCGCAAATTTCACGGGGCACAGCGGGGCAGGCGGGATCTTCACTATGTTATGACAGGCTGAAATGTCTTGTCCCTGAACCGCTCAAACTGGCGAGAAATCCGGGTTAGAAACGCAGGGTGGGAATACCAAATAAGGGATAATTAAGATCCACTTTTCCGATACCCAGTCCCAGAATACCCTGACTGCAGAACATTTGCAAGGCGTCGCAGAAATCACTGAACCCGTGTGGCGCCACATCGTAATCCCCAAATGCCATAAAAGGCATTTCCCGATCATTCATCATATCTGTAAAATGGGTATGCGTGATGGTTAAAAGCTGAATCCCTTCCGGGCCGCAGCAGGTATCGTCATCGAGTCTCCTTAGAAGTTGAGACGCCTTCAAATTCTGGTATCTTTCACCGGTCTGGATCTTTGAAAAATAGTAGCCTTTGGGTCTGGGCGGCGCTTCCGGGCGCAAGCGGAAATGGTCGGATCTGTTAAAATGAATATTCTCACACTGCCATGTCTTAACCCTCCGACGTTTACACGCACATTCCCAGGCCAATTTGCCGGAGAGAACAGCATCGGCATTGCCGTGACCGTCATGACCAAAGCCATAGGAAAGAATTACACCGACAAACCCGTCGCGCCTATCTTTGTCTGTTAATAGGGGCGGTGCTCCAATCCGATCGAATTCGGCCTCTTGGATGCCCCATGCCATTTTTCGGTTGGCTGTTCGCCAGGATTTGATTTGATCGGGGATGGGTAGAATAGAACCGTCATTGTCTTTGGATTTGCTCTTTATAAATCGTTTTATCGTTTGTAACATTTTAGAAGAAATAGCCCAAGGAAAGGTTTTTATCCGGGATGGCTCCCCATTATGAGGAGCCATCTCGGTTTGAAGAAACTCGGGTATATTTATTGCCAGCAGGGGTGTCCGTATGAAGAACCATATTTCATCGGGCAGTTTCCTCTGAAGCCTCTACCTGCGTTGGGATTAATCTTTTTCATCTCTATTATATGGTTAATCCGCTTTTGGTCGATCTCGGCCCTGAGATCGGATATCTCTTTTTGTATACTTATGGCTTTTTTAGCATCAGGATTCTTTTTGGCGAATTCGCTTTCAAGTGCAAGCCGCTTTTCATAGATATTTTGTCTGAGATCTTCGGTTGCCTTAAAGAATGCCTTTCGCCGTTGTTCCATTTTCTGAATGTCTTCATCACTCAGATTACCCATCATGTATCCACATCCCGGACTTCCATAGCCGCCATGGTGCGAGCCCGAGCCATAATGACCCCACCCTCTATGATGTTGGCCGTAACCCATTCCTCCGTCGGCAAATGCATATACACCAAATCCTACAACGGCAAATACCGTTAAAAGAATGATTATTTTATTGGTGACATTTCTCATTTTTGTTACCTCCTTATTTAAATTTTTTTCTCATTGCTTTGATTTTCTATGTGGGCAAATCGTGTGCCACAACGTTGACACAAAAAAACCAACCTGTACGTAACATCTTGTAAATACGAAACTTATTAGTTGATATATTTTTTTGTGGCATTAAAAATAATGTTTTTTAATATGGCCAAAAGCGCAACGTGGATATTAAATACCCAGCTTGATAAAATTTTTGGATTCAAGTGGATATTAAACACCCATTGATTTTCTTAAAAGTGCCAACACAAAAAAAAAGTTGCCACAATGTGGCATTATAGGATGATAATATTCATTTTAAGGCTAAAGTCAATTAAACCCTGTACAATCGAAAACAAAATTTAGAAAATTTATAAATCAATACTTCACTTGATTGAGGGCTATCCGGTCGCCGGATTTCTGGACACTGCCCTTCAGTACATATCGAACTCCCAGTTTTTCAGCTACTTTTTGAAACTTTTTAAAAATCGCCGATAATAGAAGATATTGATAGAAATTATGAGATAATATGTTTATACAATTATTTCGTTAACAGCGCAGATGCTTGATATTTATAACAAAAATTCCCTTTCAAAAAATCCTATATTTAGAAATAGTTGGTTAAACAGAAGTAATAATAGCTTATAATATCAGTTAATTGAAAATACATGATGTGCCGTTAGCAAATGAGCACAAAATCTGACTCCTTCGGGTTTGACTTAACAATCCGCATCTTTTATTATTAACGAAAAATTAGAGAGAATTATAAATATTTCGTTGTAAATCATAGTCATTGAATTTATTGACTAATTCTTGTTTTCCCAGCATAAGTTCACCTGGAAACGAACATGGGTCAGCTCAAAGAAATATTAATACACCGGTTGGCGAATAAAGGAATGGACCCAAACATGATTCCTAGTTATATCAGGAGCATGAAAATCTGTTTTGTTAATAATGCCAATATGAATCCTCTACAAGTAAACGAGCAACTTCAGTTCTTGGGTTGGAATGATATTGAAGTGGATTATCACACTATCCAGTTAGCGATAGCATGTTTTGAAGCTGAAGGTATACATCCTTTGGGACGTTGATGCTGAACGTGCCTTAACCCCTCATGATTTTTTGCGGTATGTCCTTTGTTTTTCTTTTACTGTGAATCCAATCTCCCCGGTTAAATATCACCCAAGCATTAAATCATTCATCATCCAAAATACAGACAGTTCATTCTTTTATGCGCACGCAGCAACTATTGATTTAACCCCGGTACCATCTTCCGGACTGTCCCGGTACTTTCACGGGGAGCTACCCCGGTGAAATGAGCCTTGCCTTTTACTACCGTAAATTTCACAGGACACAGCTGGGTAAATTTTTTTTTGGCTTGTTTGCTACTGGACTGCGACCAAAACGACGCCGAGCTTTTTTTCCAGCTCATTGATTTTTGAAAGCGCTTCATCGTCGATTACTGCAGGCTCGATATCATGACAGGAAAAAGACAACAGCATCTTGCCGAGTTCTTTTTCCAGAGCCTGAATAGCTTCTAGGTTGGCATTGTCCAATGTTGAAAAACTACACAGCATGGTAACCTCCTTATACAAGTTAAATGGTTGATTCAGGGTTCCCCACGGATTAGGGCTCAGAGGTTCAGGGTTCAGGGTTCAGAGTTTCAGGGTTCCCCGGTTAAATTCGCCCTGCTCCTTTTCTTCGAAAAATTTAACCCGGCAGGCTCCGATACCATCTTCCGAAGTTTGTCCTTATGATATACGAAAACACAAAGTGCTTAAAATAATATTGAGCTTTGATCAATTGCAGATATCCACGGCTTCTGCTTGAAGATTTCGTTTAGAAATTCTTGCATTTTTAGGGGCTTGATATTTTCATACTTCAAGGCATAGTACCAGAAGCTTTAATTTTACAAGATTCAATATCATGTCAGGCAGCTTACCATTTAAATATAGCACAGGCAATCGCAAATCCGCCGCCGCTCGCGCAGAACAGAACCAGATCCCCTGGCCTAGGACCTTTACCTTCAACCAGTGCATCGTCTAGAGCCATAGGAATACAGGCGGCACCGGTATAGCCCCATTTGTCCATTATCCAGTGGGATTTTTCCAGTGGTTGGTTGAACCGTTGCATAACATCTTTGATGGTATTGACGTTCAACTGTGTGAAAAGAAAGAAATCAACCTCGTCCACTGAGGCCAACCCTGCCTTGGCAACGGTTTGGCGGATGAGCGGAGGCCAGTTATCGTTGTTAAAGGTTGCCGGAAATTTTTCCAAAAACTGCATAACAGGACGATTGAGAGCGTTGTCGTTGACAGGAGAGGCTGCCCCGCCGGTGTATATCCCCCATGATTTATAGTACTGACCCTGAGAAATCAGCTTTGAGGCCAGATAGCCCGGCTCGTCGCTGACACTCATCACCACCGCACCGGCCCCATCTCCAAAGAGGGTGCAGGTACGCTTATCATGATAATCGAGGAAGCGGGTCATGGCATAGCCGCCAACGACCAAAACATTGTTGATGTCTGTATCGACTGTGATCTGCTTGGCGGAAACATCCACACCTACAATCCAGGAGGCACAGGCACTGTTGATATCAAAAGTCCCACTGTTCAGGGCGCCCAGTTTATGCTGCAAAATGGCAGCAGTGGCAGGGCTGATGTAATCGGGCGTATCAGTGCCCAATATAATCAGGTCAACATCGGCGGGAGCGAGGTCGGCTCGCTCTAAGGCTTGACGAGCGGCAGCGGTACACATATCGCTGGTTGTTTCATCATCAGCCACACAGCGCTCTGCAATACCCACCTTTTCCTTTAGCCAAGCATCCACGTCCCCAACAAGGGGTTCAAATTCGGCGTTAGTCATGACGCGTTCCGGCACGTAACGGCCGGTGCTAATTATCTTTGCATAGCAATTTTCCATTGGGCGTCCCCCTATCTTTTTTTAAAATATGATCCAAGATCCCTTGCCTTAATCTACACCGGAGGCCAATCGACTCAATAGATAATAACGGAACCGAATCATGTAAATTTTGGGATCTGAATTTTTGATGCTTATAAACGAAATCATAAAGGCAATTCTTTTGGTATGGATCTGCCGTTATTAAAAATTTGACGATTGTCAAATTATTTCCGTTTTATGATAACAAATTGACCCATATTATCATGAAGTGTTTTTTTGTGACATCAACTGGTTTTCAAGGAATTTTAGTTTTTTCTTTAACTCCTTTTCCTGGTTCCAGCGTTCTGTTACATCCCTTATAATTGACGCTGTACCAATAATTTCATTCTGACGGTTCCGAACAAGTAGTATGGTGAACTCTACTGATATTATCCTTCCATCCTTTCGTATAGCAGGTACTTTAAGAAGTTCCTTACCGTACCTGGTTTCACCGGTTTTCATAACCCTTTAGTAACCTTCCCAATGTCGCTGACGTAATTTTTCGGGGATAATGAGGTCTAAATTTTTCCCCTGAATTTCCTCCGCTTTGTAGCCAAAAATTGCCTCGGCCCCTGAATTCCATAAATCGACAATTCCTTCCTGATCCGCAAAAAGAATGGCGTCCTGAGAATTTTCTATTATCTGTTGATAGATCAATCTGGTATCAGTCATTATCACTTCCATCTTCTTTATCCTCGTAAGCCTGAGAAAAATAATCTCTCCATAACTACAAAATACTAATAGTTTCTATAACGTTTGTTAGCTTCTACAAGTTTTTTGGTAGTTTTACGTCCCAAAGTGTGTTCTTCAATCAGATCATTCATCAACAGCTGGTCTTCATCAGACAAATCCCTTTTACTAAGTTCTCTAAAAAGAATATCCTCCTCTTTTCCATGATGAGTTCTGTCAGCATATGTACGGATAAATTCAACCGTTGTGTCAACGAATACTGAATCAACTTTTTCTTCTTTCTCAATTTGAGACAGGATACGTTTGATTATTCCAATCATTCGCTCGATCAAACGGTGTTCTATCATGAGTGGTGCACGTGCTTGCATTTTAAAGGTCCTTTTTATAGACTCCTTTCGGGATCCCGAACGGTATATTTTTACTCTCCACGAATCATGACCAGCAACATTTTAAACGGTGCTTTTGCCTGAAGAGCATGGGCAATATTGGCCGGCATAATCAGCATTTCACCGGCAGAAACATTTTGCGGTTGACCGCCAATAGTGATTTCAGCCTCGCCGTCCAAAATGTAGATTACTGCGTCAAATGGTGCCGTGTGTTCACTTAGGCCCTGGCCCTTATCAAACGCAAAAAGAGTTATATTGCCGATATCTTTTTTTAGTAATGTCTTGCTTACGACGGAACCGTCTGTATAATCAACGAATTGTTCCAGGTTGAAGGCCTTGCCTTTAAGTTTGCTGGATTGATCGTTCATACAAACCTTTTAGCTTCCTTTGACCTGTCAAAAGGCACAAAAAATTCGTAGCCGACGGCACCTCTGTAATGCTTACTACTCTCTAACCATTTAGGAATAAAAGGGGGGCCAGCCCATGCAGCGAAATGATCTCCTTGATCATCTTGCCAATGGGTCTGAATCAAAACTCCAGAACCGTCTTCAGAACGTTCAAATATTGAAAAGGCTCCATCCGTTTCTATGAGAAAATACTTTATTCGTTCCGGGACAGTTCCTTCTGCCCTATAGGACACAATAACTTTCTGCACATTGTAATTTACAGGAACTACTGTGCCGCCTTTTAAAAAGGCATTTTGTACTTTTAAAGACGCACATCCTGATAATAGGAACAGCATTATTGTAAAATAAAAAAGGTTAGATAATCCAATAGTATCTCTATTAGCTCTCATATCCGCCTCCTTTCCTTGCATCCTTTTTATTTGATAAGTTTTTTTTAGCCAATTCAGATAACGTTTTGCCCCTATCAGGGATAAGGGTTCCTTTTTTGAAAGCAGTTGAGAATGAGGTCAGTCCAACAAGAGATGTTTCACAATGGAAATCGAATCGAGATAGAGGCCGGATTTTATTTTTTGCATTCATTTATTGAATTATATTCATATATTAAAACAATATACATGGCAAATGATAAACTATTTAATATTTCAAATAGCTATATGCTACATTGTGGTTTTGATAGTATGGATGGATTAATGGAAAGGAGGGAGGAACCTGACAGAAGATACCTTGCTAATAGTACAGCTCGAAGTCAATTCTTTCAGATACATATATCCTATTTCTTACAAAATTGCAAAAAAAGACAAATTTCGCTCGAAAGATTTGACCTTATGATATACGAAAACACAAAGTGCTTAGAATTATTTCGTGCTTTGATCAATAGCAGATAGTTGCGGGTTTCGGATTGAAGATTTAAAAGCGAAATCGTAATAAATTTTGAGCTTTAATTTTTCAATGTTAAAGGCAGCTAATCTACAATATGTTCTATTTATTCCGTATAAATATAAAGTCACCTCCGTCGTGACCTGCTTCGTGAATATTGGCATATTCTGGAATCTGATCGGCATTCCATCCAACTTGTGCACGGATTTTCGTAAAAAGAGAAGTGCCGTCCAACACTCCGTTGTTTTCATTCAGAGTGTCAATGAAAGCTGAAGCGAACACAGAATGATTTCCTTTGCCGCCGCTGTCCATCACTGGCTCAAGACCGCCTGAGGAAAGCACAACTCGGGCTTTTTTCTGAGAAATTTGAGCAAGATAATCAGGAGTCTTTTGCGTGATATGCAAACCTCTGGTGAGCTTTCCAGAATAACAACTGTCTGCTACAACCATGACATGTTTGGCTTGAATAGCACGGATTTCGGAAGTGATGGCGCTATTAGAAACCCATGCTACTTGGTTCTCCCTTGTAGCGTTCACTGGTAGCCAGTAGCCTTGATCTGCATCCTTGTCAAGCCATCCATGGCCAGCATAGTAGATCAAGAGGTTGTCGTGGATAGTTAGTGTTCGGCGATAGGAATTTATGGCCACCAAAATGTCTGCTCTGGTTGCATTCATAAGGAACTCAACCTTGAACCCATATTTATATTGGAGAAGAGAGGCTATGGCTTGGGCGTCATTTATCGCTGTGCGGAGCTTGGGCAGGTATCGATAGTCGTTATTGCCTACTACAAGGGCATGGTAGGAGCCGAAGTCGAGGGATGCGGCAGGCACATAATCCGAAACTGCGGACGACTGCACAGCCGGCACAGCAATTGGGACTTCTTTAGTAACAGAAGAACCAGGCTTCTCTGCGGCCAAATAATGCTCTTCTTCAGCTTTCTTTAGCATACGTTCGATATATGTGTTACCATATTTTTGAGCATAATACATAGGTGTATAGCCACTCATACTTTGAATGCGTGTGGCGGCTCCATTGTTGAGTAGCATCTGTACGATTTCGACATGACCTTTCCAGATTGCTAAATGCAGGGAAGTATGGCCTACACTATCTTGAGCATTCACATTCACGCCGTTCTTTATTAGGAAACGCACTAAATCTGTATGGCCAAATCGGGCTGCACCATGCAGAGCAGAACCGTAATATTGAGTTTTTGCACCGTTTTCAACAAGAAGGCGAACAATATCAAAATGTCCTGCCTCCACTGCCCAATCCAAAGGTCCTCGAGCGTCACCAAAACTTGCTTCATTTACATTTACGCCCTTTTCAATAAGAGCATTTACAGAATTTATATTATCGTTGCGAACTGCCTCTATTAAAGGAGTAGTTGCACAGCCGACAAAAAAGTTTGCAACTAAAAAAACTATTATTGCCGATATGGATGTCCCTCGCATATTCTTATTATCCGATTCAAAAACTTTTGCATAAACAAAATCAGTAGATATATTTCTCATCGGCTATCTGTAAAAAGCGAGATTTAACAAGTTAAGGGAGTAGTTTCAGTTTAAATCACGGTGTGTGGTTACTAAAAATTATACACTTGATTCTATATCATTAATTAAAAATATATTCAATAAAAGTTGAATATGCCTTGCCTGAATCGTGAATCACTTAAAAGTGAAGATTTCAAACCAGCATCGTTGCTGTGGTCTTTTAAATCCGTACTCAGACAATGTGTTGTCTTGCCATGAGTACAACCTGAAGCAAGCTCTTTCAGATTACACATATCATAAGAATGAAAAGGGGGAAACCTGTTAGACGGATTTGCCCCTATTGAAAAAACGATATCACACCAATTTTATAAGCCTGATATTTACTTAATTATTGTAGCCATCAACAGCGATGAATAGTTTCCGAACAATTAAATTTTGATTCACTGATTTAAAAATAAATTTTTCCAATACCATTGATCCTTTGAGTTCAATCCGGATCAAATCCTTTACAGCCGGTTGTCAGGGCGTGTCTTTTTGAATGAGGATAGTTACGGCAATGGGTTGGTTTAGTATTATGTATCCGACAAATATACTTATCATTATTTGGGAGTCTTTTCAGCCATGGGCACCTGCTAAGTTCTTCACCGGTTTCCTGATTAATCCAAATATCATTGAAAAAAGAACTCTGATCGACAAACTTGAGAATATCGTAGCGATCTTCCAATTTCCACCGGTTAATATCTTCGTCCAGTACAAAATTGCAGTAAGCATCGGAAAGATTTATGCAACAATGACCGCACTGTTTACAATTGAAGTTTTCCATTTCCGTCTTAACCCAAATCCCTTTCTCACTGCCTTCAGCACCAGTACCCGCATATGAATTGACCCAAAGGACTTTTGTATATACGAGGGCAATATCTTCAGGCAATTTGTCTTGAAGGGCCCGTGTTAAGAGATCTTCAAATTCGCTCCAGTGGTAAAATTCTTCATCATCCAATTTCTCCGGTTTATACCAGATACCGAGGTCTTTGTTGTCCGTAAGAAGATTAATTCCTTTGCTTATCCTGGCTTTGCCTCCCTCAAGAAAAGAGAAAATCTCCGCTACTTCCTCAAAATAGTCCGGTCTTAAAAGGCAATCGTTAATATCCCTTATAGCTTCTCTGAGTGTTAGAAATTTTATATGCTTTTCCATAATGATATTTACATAAGCTGCTGGGAGATTTCGGACGATTTTGATTGGTCGTCAATGGTCTTGGGCACGCTGGTGCAGAACGTGCCTTACACTCTCATGAAACTCTGGAGGGTCATACAATTTTGATTTTTGGCCTCTCGTTCATTCTTAGAAAACGTCCTGACTATATTGACTTAATCCCCATTTTTGAAAATTGAACTTTTCATTATATGGATGGACACTAACTAATGCTCGAAGGAAAATGTGCCCTTATGACATACGAAAACACAAGGAGCTTAAAATAATATCGTGCTTTGATCAATAGCAGATAGTGCAACCCCCAAAAATAAAAAGGCAGAGCCAAATGACCCTGCCTTTAAATCTGGCTATTGTTGGTTGATTATTCCTTATATCTCCGTCTAAACCAGACAAGTCCTACAAAACAAGAAATGAAGATAAGCATTAATGCCACTGTTGATACAGGGCCAATTTTCAGGGCAATCCAGCTAACACCCACAACGGGCAACAGACTTATTCGAACCATCGCTCTCAGGCTGTCATGTTTTGCAATAAAATCGGCCATTGGTGGTGAATACTTGTAATATGCTTTAACAAAAGTGCGACCGATTTTATTTGGCATGAGATAAAAGTCTCTGAACCTTCGAAGCAGTTGAACATGTTTTTCAAATTTTGAGCCAAAAGCTGCCGTAGCGATGAAACATCCTACACTGTTTGAGCCAGAGCTCGAATAAGAAGAACTTCCGACAGAAGCAATTCCTCCCGGATCAACAATAATTCCATTGGCCAACCCGTCACTATCTCCAAAACCACCGTCCTTTACTTCCAAAGTGATGGATTGTCCGTCATCATTAAAGGTGGTGTGTTCCGAATAGTCATACCAGCCATTGATGGTGTCATATTTATAAAAGACGTCAGACGCAAAAATATCTCCTGAAAAATAGATCCTGATTGTCGCAATGTCGCCAGAAGTGCGCACTCGGAGCCGATAGGCAAAAAGACCAAAGATGAGATCTGCTGGCCTGTTAACGGTATCGGAAATGGTATCCGGATCAATCACTTCCAGAGATTCAATTTCCTCTGCGGAACTCGATGCTTTTTCGATTCCAATAGATACCGAACCATCGGATGCTTGAACACATTTGATGATCTGTGGCTGATAGTTGTCCGGAATACCGTCGAGATTGAAATCAACACTATCATCCACCTCGTCAACATCAGAAATGCCGTTGGCATTGAGGTCTACAACAAAGGAAGCGGTTGTGAACTCAACAGTACTGGACCAATTCGAGGCTGTAAAGTAGACATCAAAGAATCGGACACGCACATAGTATTTGTGGTTTGATTTTAGCACCATATGGGGCACGGAAAACGTTGTCAGATAATTGTCGCTGGTAATATCGACAACACGTGTGGAAAAATTGCTGTGTTCGCTGATTTGCCATTGACTTTGGATGTGATCGTCATTGTTCGGATCTGAAAAAGCTGCCGTGGTTATATCCAGAGGGACTTCGACATCGCCAGAGTAATTTTCAGGATACACAATATTTGGCGTATCAGGGGACAAATTTGATGCCGGTACGTCGACGATTGTCACCACTTTCGTTGCCGTTTTCGTCACCCCGCCGATGGTGTAGCTGGCCCGGATGGTTACCGATGTATCTTCTGTTACTTCTGAGGCGGTGAGCACACCACTGCTGTTGATACCGGCATACACGGAATTTTCCCTCCAGGTGGAGTTGCTGGTGACGGTCTGGGTGGCATCATCACTGAATGTTGCCGTGGCCACGAAACCAGCGCTATTGTTCTCGCTAACAAAATCGTTTCCGCTGATGGACAGACTGCTGAGGACTGGTGCTGTTGATGGTTGATAGGATACTTCGTTTGAAAAGCCACTTTCATTATCTTCGGAGTCATAGGCGGTAAGCACCAAGAAGGAAGTTTCAGTATCACTCAGACCGTGCAGGGTATATTCCGGGTTTGCAGGATCGGCAAAATCTCCAAGAGGAACCTTGATGGGCGAGTTACCTTCATCAACGCTTGTGCCGTTATAAGGGGCGCCTGAAGTACCGCTCTTATAGTAAATATAGTATCCGGCAAGATCGGACTCCGTATTGCCAGTCCATCCCAGTGTTACGTCAGCTGCATATATTGACGGTTTCGGGCATAAGATGATGGCAGATGTGATAAGTATGAATATATAAAATAGTATTCTCCTTTGACGGAATACACTGGGGATTATCGAAGTGAAGTGAAGATCCCGATTTATCGAGGCCGGAGCTAAGCGAAAGTTCCGCTTCAAAGGGGCTTCGGGGGGCTTTATTATTAATAAAGATTTGAATATACTTTTGACCATAACAGGTACCTTTTTTCTTTTCGATAGATAACTTATGGAGAAAAAGGTACCTGAAAAATCTTAATTCAATATTCTTTATACTTCGAAAGCAGTTAGTAGCACAGGTATTCGGCAACCCGGCTGCCGTGGCTCTTCAGCTTTAGGCCCGTGGCATTGCGTCCTCGCTTTTCAGCGGGTTTGCCCTTTCGCTCCGTATTCCTATCCAATATTGTTTAACTATTTAAAGCTAATCCATATTAATTTTAATATCGGAAAATAACTCAGATAACTTAAAGATTAATAAAACCAAACTTGATTTTTCATGTATATCCTGGGCGAGTTTATCTTAATTTGCGCGAAAATCTTGCAATATTTAAATGCCATTTCAGCAAGTGAGAAAATGGTTAAAATCGAGCCCTTTAAATTAATTATTCGAATTGCATATCAAAGTTAATGGACAATATTTTTCAACTACTATGCCACTCTTTGACAGGTTTTACACAATTTTGGGGTAGTATTAAGAGAGAAAAAACTTGAAAAGTCTAAAAAAATATGGTGGGTGGAATTTATAGGTCTATATGAAATAATTGAAATATTATTCGGAAAAGCAAAATGATGATGTTGTTTCTGAATTATTAAGTTTAAGGTTACGTGCCTGAAGGTTCAATTTCCGAAAAGTGAAGGTTTATAACCGAAATCATAAAAAGTACAGATCTCTTACCATCACCACAGGTTCAAGCACCTCAATTTCCAGTACATATATCCCATTTCTTAAAAAAATTGCAAAAAAAGTAAATCCCTCTCGAAAAGTTTGCCCTTACGATATACGAATATATGAAAACACAAGGTGCTTAAAATTACATCTGGCTTTGATCAATAGCAGGTATTCACACTATCATTAGAAAAAGCAGGGCCATTGCTGACCCTGCCCCAAACCATAATCAACATACAGATGAATTTGATCTCCGCTACTGCATTTTACAAGGCTTTTAAACTCTCAATCTGACATTCTCTGTCAAATTGAATCGCCATACCGTGAGGGGTGGAACGCACCATGCTTCCGGTGCAGCCCTTCAAACTCTTCACGTCCTTAAGTTTTTTAATGTTGTCACTCGGGATGGTGAAATCCAGAATAAACCGTGTTCCTTCCGGAAAAGACATTAGTGTAATAATGAATATTCCGGAAGCAGATATATCTCTGGTTTCAAGATCTAAAACCTCTTTTCTGCCTAA
Source organism: uncultured Desulfobacteraceae bacterium (assembly GCA_964492995.1). Classification (GTDB taxonomy): domain Bacteria; phylum Desulfobacterota; class Desulfobacteria; order Desulfobacterales; family UBA11574; genus S5133MH16. Next base: position 18,394 of record CAZBOB010000038.1, read on the forward strand.
TATTATGGTTTCCAGTCTTACAGGGAATGGAATAGGAAATCTTTCATATTGACGTCTCTCTTTCATTGATAACGCCTTTCTTTGCCAATGAATATCCCTTTTAGGATATGAAACTGAGAGGATTAAGCTCCTAACAGAAACGGGATTAATGAAAAAAAATAGATGGGCCGAAGCAAATCGTGAGTGAGGTTAGAATAGCAAGAGATATTTAATAAGTGAATAAGATGCAGATAAACTATCAGAACGATAAGCTCTATGAAATCTAATATGGCAAGAACGTCTGGATGTCAAATAAAAATCTAATGACTCGGCCTGTCCCGGTACCTTCACGGGGAGCTACCCCAGTACCATCTGCCGGCCTGTCCCGGTACTTTCACGGGGAGCTACCCCAGTACCATCTTCTGGCCTGTCCCGGCACTTTCACGGGGAGCTACGGGGCAGGCTGGGCCCCGATAGAGGGATCTAGTCTTCGCTTCGACCCCGAAGGATCGGGATTTCCGTTTCACTCCGACCCCGTGTGGCGGGATTTCCGTTTCACTCCAACAGGCAGGGGTCGGGAATCAGGGCTTAAAATACCAGCCTTAATCCTGATTATTTTGTTCATCTTGTCTAAAACCCCATTAACGAATACCTCAATCCATTTTTATCGCTCTTGGAGGTGACAAATTGGCATCTTCAATTTTTCAATTCCTCTGTAGTGAGTTGAAATATCAAATCCTTAAAACTTTTTTTAAAACAACGCCTCCACAGTCGTGAGCAAAAACTCTTCCAACGGGGTCCCCTGGTTGCCGACGAGAAGTTTTTTTGCAGCAGGAAACTGTTTTGAGAATTCGGCAATCCCTGGTAGTCTCGTTTTATGTGCCGTGGTTTTAACCTCGATGGCGATCAATTCGTTTCCCTTGGACAGAACAAAATCAAGCTCGCGATTACGACCGGCCCAGTAAAACAGATCAATGTTTTTTCCGATGACAGAATTGAAAAGCGATGCCCCAACCGCCGTTTCCACCAGTCGCCCCCATAGTTTCGGATTGTTCCGGGTGTCTTCCATAGATCCATAGGCCGTAGCGGTCATCAGACCGGTATTTAAAACCAGCAATTTAGGGCTCGAAGCACGCTGCCGAACCTTTTCGCCGGCATACTTCGCCAAACCGGCCAGCAGTCCGGCCCCTTGCAACAAATTCAAGTAATGAGCGAGGGTGGTCGTATTGCCAACATCCTGCAACTGGCCGATCATTTTCTGATAAGAAAGGATTTGACCCGAATACGAGCATCCGAGTTCAAAAAGTCTTCTCAACAAAGCCGGCTTATCGACCCGGGTCATCAGCAAAATGTCTCTCGAGATTGTCGTTTCGATCAATGAGTCAACAATGTAGCCGGCCCAACGCGCTCGATCATCAATCAATGCAGCACTCCCCGGATAGCCGCCATAATAGATATACTCGTCCACACCAAAACCAAAGGCCGCCTGCATTTCGGCATAGGACCAATGGGTAATATGGTTCATTTCGAATCGTCCGGCAAGACTTTCGGTCAACCCTTTTTGAACCAGCAACGGCGAAGAGCCCAGAATAAAAACATGAAGTGGCAGCTCTGAAAAAGTGTCTTCATCCCACAAACGCTTGACGGTTTCCGACCATCCCGGCAATTTCTGAATTTCATCTAAAATCAAAAGGCCCTGCCGGGCTTTAGCATCGCTTTTTAACCGGTTACGAACAACTTCCCATTGCTGCTCGATCCAGTCCGGACCTTTCAACGCAGGCTCGTCTGCTGTAGCATAATGTCCAGGCCGATCCAGTGATTTCAGCATCTGTTGGGCAAGAGTTGTTTTACCGGTCTGGCGGGGTCCGGAGAGGACCTGTATGAAACGCCTTGGCTCGTCTATTCTTTTTTTTATTTCATTATAAATCAACCGCTTATACAATTGTCTTCCCTTCTTTATACATTTTGCTCAATATTATGAGTAAATTTACTCAATAAACTGAGTAAATGTCAAGCCCATTCTGGAAGGGGTTTACCAGTTCCACATCAATGGATCATCATCCAATGGATCGGTGACCGTTTTTCCGATTTCATTGACAGCCGCCAGATCTTCTTCAGACAAACGAACATTTGCAGCTGCGGCATTTTGAGCGGCTTGTTCGCCGTTGCGGGCGCCGGCAATGGCGCATATTCCGGACTGGGAAATGATCCAGGCCAGGGCCAGCTGCCCCAAAGTGATATTATTGGCCTTGGCTATGGGACGGAGTTTTTCCAATGCCTTCTGGACCCGCTCATAATTATCCGGCTGAAACAGCTTGTTTCTGAAACGGTGGTCACCTTTGGCAAATTTATGGTCCGGACCGAATTTTCCGGTCAGCAACCCCTGGGCCATGGAAGAATACGCCAGCAACGTGATATTGTTCTTGAGACAATACGGCAACGCATCTGTTTCAACCTTTCGCCAAAACAACGAATACGGCGGCTGGAGGCTGTCGATTCTTCCGTATTTTGCAGCTTCTTCCAACTGGGATCGGGAGAAATTGGAAACACCAATGGCGCGAATTTTATCCTGTGCTTTCAAGTCGGTCATAGCGCGCATGGTTTCTTCTAAAGGAACGGGTTTGGCGCCAAAGGAACCCGGAGGCCAATGGATCTGATAGAGGTCTATATAGTCGGTGTTCAAATTTTTTAAAGATCCATGACATGCATCGATGACCTGTCGGTATTTTAGGTGATTCGAAAATACCTTGGTGGCGATCACGACGTTGTCACGCACATCCTGAAGGGCATTTCCGACGATTTTTTCTGAATGGCCGTTGCCATACACCTCTGCCGTATCGAATGTCGTGATACCCGCATCATAGGCTGCTTTTATCGCCTTTGTCGATTCAGTATCATCGATGCCCACCCACATTTCCTTGCCGGCCTGCCATGTTCCCATAATGATCGAGGATATTTTAATTCCGGAAGTGCCAAGCATACGAAATTCCATAATTACCTCCACAAAAGGGATCAGAAATCCCCGGTTAAATTCGCCCTGCTCCTTTTCTCCGTTAAATATCAGCCCTCTGCCTTTTGCGGAACGATGCAGATGAAATCAAACGACTCCGACCCTGTATTTCTGAAGCGGTGGGCCTGATTGTTATTGATATAAACATAATTGCCTGTTTGCAGGTGATGTTCATTGCCCGTTGCATCTGTCACCATTCCGTTGCCTGCTTCAATTTTTACCAAGTGCGGATAATCATGAGTGTGATGTGGGCTCGCTCCACCAGGCTCTATGCTGAAATACCGCAACACGATTTCCTGCGATCCGTCGTCCGGACCTATAACGATTTGTTTTTTTATATGATCATACCCCTGCAAATCTGTGAACGGCACATCACTCAATTTCTTAATTATCATAGGTTTTCTCCTTTAGTGTCCATCCATAAACGGCATCTTTTGGCCCTCGGCAGCGTTCTCGCTCGTTTTCAATCCTCGACATAGCGCGCTATGCCTGCGGTTGAAAACTCGCTCGGGCCTTGCCGAAAACCAAAATCTACCATTTCTGGATGGACACAAGTTAGTTCTCTGAGTTTATGCTAAGATCCGAGTTGAAAATATAAGCCTAAAAATATCATTATATTCAATAAATTGTAGAAGTTCCAAGATGTATATAATTGAGGGATAGGGGGGTTTTTTCTTTAGAGCCCCAAATTAAGCGGAATGAATGATCCGCAACGACATCGTACACTGTTTGAATGCATTAGGGATCGTTGCGAAAAAACAGCGCTTTTATGAATTTGTAATGAAAAGATAAAAAATGTTATCTACCTGATCTATTTATTTAAATTTTGATCACTGTTTTTTCGTTACGAGCCCTTATGCATGAGTTTGTACGGTGTCGTTGCGGATTATTCATGGAGCGGTTAAATAAAAAAACTCCCCGACCCTTCAATAAAATAGATGCCGCCTATTTTCCCATTCTTTTATGCATCCCCTTGGCCGCACAGAGTTCTTCCTGTGTCAGGGAACCATCTCCGTTAATGTCTTTTGATTTGAAAATTTCTTCAGGATACCCCCGGTGGTGCGGAATTGTTGTGAACTCCTGGAGGGTAACCGCACCGTCATGGTTGGTATCCATGGACTTAAATCGCTCGTAACACTGTAGTCTTGGAGTGGCCTTCCCGCCGGCTGGACACGGCTGAGACGGTTGTTGGTTTTGCTCCGAGGAATAGCCGCTCAACGGCATGGCTAAAACCGCCAGTGCAACGAAAACGATAAAGTATTTTATCTTCATACTTACCTCCTTTGAATAACTTACAGATTTTTTAGTTACGTGTCTTATTCCGAATCCGCCCAAATGAGGTCATAGCTGACACTTCGGCCTCCGCCCGGGTTCTGTATTAATATGTGCTTTGCGACCAGGTCGGATATTTCTCGAAATGCGGTCGCCCGGCTGACCTTTGCCATGGCCACATATTTGCGGGTAGTCAGGCCGCCCTCAAAACCACCGGAACCGGCATCCAACAGACGGTTGATGACCTTTTGCTGGCGCTCATTTAATGTTGTTTGCCCATGCCGCTGCCAGAATCGGGCCTTTGCCAGAACAATTGAGATCAAGGTCTCTGAATGCTCAATCGCCCTTTCGAAGCATTCCATAAACCATTTCAGCCAGTCCGTGATATTTCCGTCTCCTTTCTGGCATCGCTCCAGAACACGGTAATATTCATTCCGTTCAGCCATAATACGGGTCGAAAGGCTGTAGAACCGGTAAGGCAACTTTTCGTCCTGTGCCAGCGCCATATCCGTAAGTGCTCTGGCAATCCTTCCGTTACCATCTTCAAAGGGATGAATGGTGACAAACCGAAAGTGGGCGATAGCAGCCCGAAGCAGTCCCTCGGTTTTTTCAGACTCCTTTTCCCACCAATGAATGAAATCCCGGATTTCCATATCTATGCGGTCTGTGGGAGGCGCCTCAAAGTGGACCTTTTCTTTGCCTATGGGGCCGGATACAACTTGCATGGGTTCCAGACCTCTCCATTGGGCGGTAGGAATTTTCCGCAGGCCTGAATAGCCGGTGGGGAAGAGGGCCGCCTGCCAGCTCATCAATCTTTCAGGTGAAAGCGGTTCGTCATAGTTAAGCGTGGCATCCAATAAAACATCCACCTGACCGTCCACCGCCCGATCCGCCGGCGGCAAACCGGCTGTGGGTAGCCCCAATCGCCTTGCGACTGAAGACCTCACCGAATCCCTGTTTAGCGCCTGCCCTTCAATGGCAGCGGTTTTCACGGCTTCCTCAATCAATATTTCGGCTCGGGCCTCTTTACTGGATTTTAAACCCAGGACCTCCAACTTACTCAACAACCTGCCCTGGCGCAGGCGAAGGCGCCCAATTAGCCGAACCAGCGCCTCGTTATCCCATCTGAAGTCTGTCCAGTTTGTATTTTGCCAGATATAATGCATTATAGCTGCCTAATCGCTTCATAATTTAAAGCAATTATATCCGCTATTCGCTTCAAAAGCAAATACTTTTATGGGAAAGGGGAAAAGTGTTCAGAAGTTCAGGGTTCAACAGACCTTTACAACGTTTTAGAGCATTAGGAACCGGTGACCGTGGACCATTGCTCCATGAGATCATCCCGGGTAATGATTGCGGTCACATCTGCGACATGTTCACGGATGTTTTCAAGGCCGCCCTCCTGGCGGTCAATTAAGATCACCGCCTTTACCACCTCCAGTCCTTCGGACCGGGCCCGTTCTATGGCCTGGATCGTGGAACCTCCGGTTGTGACCACGTCATCGATAATCACAACCCGTTGTCCCGGGTTCATATCTCCTTCGATCCACTTCACAATGCCATGGTCTTTTTGGATCTTGCGTATGGAAAAGGCATTGACGGGGTTTGCTTTTAATTCTGAAACAAAGGCTGTGGCAACCGCCACGGGATCGGCACCGAATGTCAGTCCCCCGATCCCGTCCGGTTTCAGATCTTTGATGGCATCGAACACCAGATGGCCCACCAGAAACATACCCCGGGGGCTCATTGTGGTGGGCTTGCAATTGACATAAAAATGGCTCATTTTGCCTGAAACCAGTTTAAAACTCGGCTCCTGGCTGTATTTAAAAGATTTTTCACATATGATTTGGATAAGCTCCTGTTTCATCTTAACCGCGCTCTGTAACATAGGGTTTATTTTTAAATTGAAAGCCTGGTCCTTTAGGCCATGCCTGTCCCGCATTGCGGGGGTCAGAGATGAGTTAGCTATGTCTAAACAGTAACCCGGAAGTGCCTAAAATTTGAAGTGAGCTAAAGTTAATGTATGTGCCGTTGGCACTATCAATTTAAATAAAAACTGATTTGCGCTGAAAGCGCTTTCCTCAACTTTAGGCACTTTAGGCATTTTAGATCACTTTAGGCACTTAATGTACCTTAGAATTAATCCCTTACAGGGGTAAATCAAAGTCGAATCCTCTGGACCCGAATCTTTACTTGGCCATGAGATGCCTTACCGCTTCCTCCAGACCGTCCAGGGAAAGCTCGAACATGGGAAAAATGTGGCGGATGGTCGTAATGGTGGGGGTATAGTCCCACATTTGCGAAGATGCCGGATTCAGCCACACACTATGGGGAAAGGTTTGAGCCAGAAATTTAAGCTGCTCGATGCTCGGTTTTCCGCTCCGCTCCTTTACATGTATGGATCCGTCTGCGGCCATGAGTTCATAGGGGGCCATGCTTGCATCCCCCACCAGGATAAGACGGGTCTGCAGGTCAAAGACGGCAAGGTGTTCCACGGGAATGGGTTTGTTCACTCTGGCCGGATCTTCCCAGAGCACGTCATATACGGTGTTGTGGAAATAGCAGATTTTAAGATCCTTGAACTGGTCGCGGGCATAATTAAAAAGGGTCTGGACAACCGGTATGTAAGGATCCATGGACCATCCGCCATTGTCGATGGCAAGGATCACCTTGAGGCGGTCTTTGAAACTTTTTGAAAAAACGATTTCGATTTCTCCGCAGTTTTTCATGGTCTGGTAAATGGTTTTATCGATGTCCACTCGATCTTCGGGACCCACGGGTATCATGTTGCGAAGCCGTTTTAAGGCTTCTCCAACCATGTCCTGGGTCAGGAGACCCCTGCGGGTATAATCTTTGTATCTTCTTTCCAGAGCAAGTTTTACCGCCGACTGGTCTCGGGAAACCCCTCCCACCCGCATGGCTCCGGGGTGGTGTCCGGAATGGCCCACCGGCGATGATCCGCCCGTACCGATCCAGGTTGCGCCCCCGTAATGACGTCCTTTCTGATCTTCAAGACGCGCTTTGAAGTATTGGATCAGTTCATCAGGGGTCAGTTGGAGCAACTCCGCTTCATCCATATCCAGAGCATGGGCAAGGGTCTGGGGGTCTTTGAGCCATTCATCCAGCATGGCCCTGGAAATCTCATCGATTTCAAATCCTTGATACTCGGGCAGTTCCGCCCCTTCAAAGCGGTGGGCGAAAATCTGGTCATAAACATCAAAATACCGTTCGCTTTTCACAAGAATGGCCCGGGCCGATGTGTAGAACTCATCCAGAGAATTAATCAATCCCATATTGAGCGCCTTCTGAAGGGTCAGAAACGACGTGGCGCTGACCTGAATTCCGGCATTTTTTAGGCTATAGAAAAAATCGATAAACATTGGCTCATTCCTAAATCACATGGCCGCGGCTTGTTGCTTCCACGGCACGTTCGTAATCCTGGCTTTTCTTAAACAAAACCCCCAGATAGGGAATCTCGCCCGTGATCAGGGTCTTGGGCTTAAAATCCGGATCGGATTTCAAGGCGCGTATCCAGTTGATCAGTTCACGGGTTGCCGGCTTCTTTTCAACGGCATCAATTTTTCGCACTCTATAGAACATTGTCACCACATTTTCCATGAGGTTTGAATCGATATCCGGGAAATGAACCCTTATGATTTTGCGCATCATTTTGGGGTCCGGAAAGGCAATGTGATGAAAATTGCATCTTCCCAAAAAGGGGTCTGACAGGTCTTTTTTGGCGTTTGACGTAATAATGATTACCGGACGATACATAGCCTTCATGGTTTTATCAATTTCGATAATATCAAACTCCATTTGATCGAGCACATCCAGCATATCATCCTGGAAATCGGTATCGGCCTTGTCGATCTCATCGATCAACAGCACGGTTCTTTGTTCGGAGGTAAAGGACTGCCCGATCTTGCCCATCTTTATGTAATCTTCAATATTGCTGACATCCCGGTGAGAATCGCCAAAGCGGCTGTCGTTAAGGCGGGTCAGTGTGTCATACTGGTACAGGGCATCCACAAGCTTCAAGCTCGATTTCACATTAAGGACAATTAGCGGCATGGCCAGACTCTCGGCAATGGCATGGGCCAGCATGGTTTTGCCGGTACCCGGCTCCCCTTTAAGAAGAAGCGGCATTTCAAGAGCCATTGAGACATTAACGATGCTGGCCAACTCATCATCCAGAACGTACCGGGTGGCACCCGTAAATTTTTTGTTCGAAATGTCATTTTTCATTTAATAACCTCTTTCTAAATAAACGAGGGGTCGGGGAGTTTTTTCGATTGAATAGCTCCATGAATAATCAGCGACTACATCATACAAACTCATAAATAAGGGTTCGTAAAGAAAGAACAGAAACTATGGCTCTAAATAAATAGGTCATATGCCTACCCGCTTAAAGCATTTTAATTACGAACACAAAATACCGCTGTTCTATCTTAACGATCCCTAATGTATTCAAACAGTATATGATTTCGCTGCTGATCATTCATTACGCTATTTTCAAAGCTTTATAAGAAAAACACCCCGACTGCTGAAATAAACATATTGTGAAGACCTTCCAACGTTAGGGTAAATGTAAGCATTCACAGGTTCAAAGGTTCTTCGTTCAGATTTGTGAGGTAAAGCGACAATTTCTGAACCCTGAACCTTTGAACCTTTTTTTCTATAATATCGTTATTAGGGGACTTTTTCAAGATCATTATTAGGTAGGACTCGTTAAAAGACGCGAACCCCATTAAATCCCCAAAATGGCGCGCAGTCAAAATGGAGTTTTTCCAGAACTAAGAAATACCTAAAAAGCTGGAATAGGCGTGTTTGGCCAGCCACTGCACGGAATAAATTAGGGAGCTGGAATAGTGACAGACCTGATAGTTGCAGGTGGATAGGCAGGCGGGGCTGCATTTTTGCTTTTGTCTGGCCAATCTTTCCGGATCAAACTTATGGCCGTCATAAATATTCCCCCAGTCTTCATCTGTTCCGTACAGCTCGAAACAGGGTGCAAAACTGCCGTCCAGACGGATGATCATGGAGTACTTCCCGGCCATACAGGGCCAGGCCGGCAATTGGTGGCGAATGAACAGTTTCATGGCTCTAAGATGTTCAACCGAATTAACCATGGTATAGCCTTCAAGATTTTTTTGGATCACCCAATCCAGAAGATCATCAACCTCATGAAATTCCGCTTCCGTAATCCATGCCCCGTCCTGTTCATGGTTAAAGTCCTGATATTTAATTTGCGGAGGTTCATTGATATGATAGTCGGTTGCAATCCCATGGTTATGGGCGATTTCCGTGAGCTGCTTTGCGTCTGCCACGTTATTTTTTGTGATATTGATGTTAAAGAAGGTGATGTATCCATATTTCTTTTCCTGTTGCACCAGGTATTGAAACTGAGGTTTTATCCGATTGAAGTATTTGGGTATGCCTTTGTACCCATCCATAGCATCGACAGCAAGATTGATGACAGAAATCCCTGCTTTTCCGATTTCATCAATAAAGGCCTCGTCCATTAAGATGCCGTTGGTGGGCAGATACACAAAAAAACCGTTTTTTACGGCATAGCGCGTTAATTCTATAATGAAGTCCTTGCGCACCAAAGGTTCACCGCCCATATAGGCCAATACTCTACATCCCACGGATTGAAGCCATTTTACGGCATCCTTTGCCACCTGCATGGTCATGCCCGGTATTTTTTTTCCCCGGCAGTAACAGTAGTGGCAGTTGAGATTACAGTTGAGATCCGTGTAAAGAAAGGAAAGCAGGGGCCTAAATTCATGGGAACGGATGCGGGATTTCAGGTAGGGGACAAACCAGCTTCTATACGCCCTGGCAAAATTAGAAAATTGGTAACTCTTGCTCTTGCTATGCGTCTTATTGAAAAAACGGTGGGGTACGGGATTCCATTTATGCCAGTAATCAACAGATTCTGATTCTTTTGAGGCCGCCACCATAATATACACCTCCATTCTCCATTAATAAGATTAAAAAACAAAAGAGTTAATCTCATAAGAAAAACAGGTAAAAAGTGAGCCTACCTCAAAAAAATATTATTATAACTTTAAAAAATTTTGTCCATAGAGGAAAAGGACTATTTTGATAGGAAAATATCCCGGAAAATAGGGATTTATCCTAACCCGGACAAGCCGGAAAAGTTACAAGTGAGCTAAATCCGCCAAAGTACGGTGGCGGATAAAGTTTGAAGTGAACTAAAGCCCGCCCTGGTGCGACTCGTTCATGTATATTGATATCGGCTATACATCATTGCAAACCTGCCTTTTTGAATATAGAATATTGGTGATCGGTCTGGGCCAGGGTTAAGGAGTCGCCTTGCTCCGACTTTTATAAAAATTGGCAGTATTCCTTAATTTTAAGCACTTTAGTTCACTTTAGCTCACTTCAAATTTTAGTCACTTTTATGATCAATCGCTATGTTGAATGCGGTGGACTGTCATAAAATACGTCACCGTATTTACGAATCAGAGCACTATAGCTCTGCCTGTTGAAACAGTTTTTGAAAATCGAGTTTATTGACCAGGGATGAAAAAATTTCTCCCAGAACTTTTTCCACATCCCCCTGAGAAAGCAGTTTGTATCGTTCTGCATCGCCGCTGATGGTCTCTCTGGCGAGAAGCTTGTTATCTTTTATCAGTCGGGTTTCATAACTGATTTGGGCAATCCATTTTCGATCAACCAGGTCCAGAAAAAATTTTTGCAAATCGATTTCAATGACCGGTTCTGTTATTTCCGGTTCTTTTAATATTTCTATTCCCATATTTTCAAGCCGCCTCGAAAATGCCGTCTTGAAAAGTGACGGAAGATCAAAGGCACCAACCACATAGTTCTTTTTTTCCCCTTTGGATAAAGAAAATAAAAAGAGGCCGGTAAAGTGTTTGAATTTAGTTTTAGCTTTTTCACTAAAGATAGGTATATCGGATCGCATATCCTTTATTTCAAGGAATATTTTCTTCCCCTTGAGGTCATCGGATGATAACGGGAGCTGGTAGTTGACATTGATGTAAGATTTTGTGGCACAGGCAAGAACCAAAACACCAATAAGCATAACCGGGAATAACAACAAAAAATTATGAAATGTTTTTTTCATTGATAGAGCCTCCGTAGATTTTTTATTAAACCGTTAGCAAAAATATCACAACATGCCAACAACTAAATTGAGTGTTTCAACAGCTTGTTGCCCAAATCACTTTTCGCTGGCTCTGAAACGTTTTTTGATAAATCTAAGGCTCGGTCCAGGCAATTACAAAACTCGCCCTTCGGGCTCAACCATTTGAAATCGCTTTTTTTTTCACTTCGCCAGGATTTATGAATATAAATCGTATGTATGTAAGTGTTCACGGGGTGGGCTTCCTCGTGTAACGATATTGGCGGAGTGGCTTCGTCATTTCAATGACTTAGCATTGGGGGAGACCGCGGCTCCCGCATGCTTTTCGCGGGAGAACGCGGAGGGGGCAGGAATGCCACCGCTGCTAAGTCATTGAAACGACCAGACACGTAGACACCAGAGTGAAGCGGGGGAGCACACCCCGTGAACACTTACGTATGTTTTGTGTTAAAGAAAAAGCCTTGACTTTTTTTTATTCAGATTCTTATATCCCCATATGCTGACAGAACTTGAAAATGAAATCGTCGCTTTAATTCAGAGCGACATTGCCATCACTCAGCGCCCATATTTAGAAATCGCACAAAAACTCGGGATTCCCGAAGAAATACTTCTTGAAAAGCTGAAAGGTCTTTGTGACAAAGGGGTGATACGGCGATTTGGTGCCACAATATATCATCAGAAATCAGGGTTTCAGGCAAATGCCATGGTTGCGTGGAAGGTTGATGAAGACCGCGTTGATGAAGCCGGAGAAAAGATGGCTTCTTTTAAGGCGGTTTCACACTGTTACCGGCGGAATCCAACCCAAAATTGGCCGTATAATCTTTATACAATGATTCATGCCAAAGATGAAGAATCTTGCCGGAGAATTGCCCGAAAAATTTCCATAGAAACCTCAATCAACAACTACACCCTTTTATTCAGTCGTAAGGAATTGAAAAAGACTTCCATGAAATATTTTCCAACTGATGATGACGACTAACCCTCTCCGTGAAACGCGACACACCACATATCCTTCTGGTAAATCCCTGGATACATGATTTTGCTGCTTATGACGTCTGGGCCAAGCCTCTGGGGCTTCTCACCCTTGCATCCATACTCCGGTATCATGGATTTAACATTACCTATTTAGACTGCCTGGATCGTTTCCATCCAAAAGCGCCTACAACCGATCCTTATGCCAGACACGGCAGGGGACCTTATTTAAAAACCAAAATTCCAAAACCCGGTGGATTGGAAGACATCCCCCGGAACTTTTCCAGATACGGAATCGAGAAAAAATGGTTCAGGGAAGATCTTCTTTGCATAAAAAAGCCTGACCTGGTGTTAATGACCTCCATGATGACATACTGGTATACGGGAGTTCAAGAAACCATAGGTGTGATAAAAGATATCTTTCCTGATGTGACAATTGTTCTCGGAGGTATATATGCCAGTCTCTGTTATGAGCATGCACTGAACCATTCCGGCGCACACCGGATAGAAACAGGACCCGGAGAAAAGCACATCCTTAAAATGGTCGGTGAGTGTACCGGGTTTTCCGTGAACGCAAAGTTTGATCCCGATGACCTTGACACCTACCCTTATCCGGCGTTTGAGCTTCAAAGAAAAATTAACTATATTCCGCTGCAAACTTCAAAAGGATGTCCGTTTGCCTGTAAATACTGTGCCTCACATTATTTAAACCCAAAAAGAATGGTGCGAAATCCCGAATCCGTTGTAGAAGAGATAAAGTGCCGGCATGAAAAATATAAAGTAAAAGATTTTGTATTCTACGATGATGCATTACTCGTGGATGCAGAAAAACATGCGGTTCCCATGCTCGAGGGGATCATAAATGCAGGTCTAAAGGTCCGTTTTCACACACCCAATGCGGTCCATATCCGTGAAATTTCAAGACAGACAGCCCGGTTGATGTTTCAAGCGGGCTTCAAAACACTGCGTCTTGGACTTGAAACAACATCTCTTGATATCAGGAATGAATTAGATAAAAAGGTAACGGTTACAGAATTTATAAGGGCGGTGACCTGCCTGAAGGAGGCGGGCTTTGATAAAAACATGATTGGTGTATACCTGCTGGCAGGTCTGCCGGGACAACAGACCGAGTTCATCGAGAATTCCATCCAAAGCGTCAAACAAACCGGCGCAACCCCCATTTTGGCTTATTATTCTCCCATTCCCAAAACAGCGCTGTGGGGCCAGGCCGTTGCTTCCTCGCGCTACAATCTTGAATCAGACCCTATATTTACAAACAACGCCATATTGCCGTGCCAAAATGAACCCTTTTCATGGCAAACAATCTCTCACCTTAAAAAACTGGCGGCAAAGTAAACGTCTCGGCCATCAGTCCAGGGTAAACGTATTTGATTTCGGTGCGGCGTAGCGACGGCGTGTTTCTCTTGGAAACCGACTGACTGTTTGAAGGGCTTTAGCACGCGTTAGCCCGAGCCGAATGAAATTATGACTTAAAAAATCAATGGGATAATTTAGCGACGAATTTTTCTTAATAACTGAGTCTGTTGATTAATGAGGATTTTCGTTCAAGATCAAGGCATGCGAAAAAAATAACCACAGGCATATATTTGATATTCCGAGGATTATTTTTTGAGCATAACGCAGAGATTGTGCGAAAAGACCATTAATCAACAGACTCATAACTCTGGCGCGGCTCGGGCTTACGGGTGCTTAAGCACAAGTTTCAGTCGGTTGGAAAGAGATACACGCCGTCGTGGAGCGTTCTCCCTGTATTGGGATTCAAATGCGTTTGCCCTGGCCGTCAGTCTTCATTCTCTTGATTCTTCAACAAAATATCGAGTATTTTGGGAATATAATCCTCGGCTTTGCTGACATGAAATCGACAGGAACCTGCCCCCCGGTGTCCACCACCTTCAAAGTTTGAAAGCATCAGTCCGACATTTACATTGCAATTTCGATTAAAAATACTATGCCCTACACTGACGGCGACTTTTTCTTTATCGTTATTATCATATCGTATATTAACACTGACAACCGCCTCGGGGAACATGGAATAGACCAGGAAACGATTTCCGGCCGGTGTCTTATCAAATGAGCGAAAATCTGTAATGGATACGTGTTGCATGAGTTTGGTATTTTCTTGTAAAATTTCTTTATATTCCTTATTCATTTCAACAACCGCATCACATCGTGCTTTTACTTCCGGATCTTGAAGAACCCTTTTTATGTCGAATTTTCTGAGCAGATCCACAAGCCGGTTCCAATAAAGTTCGTCATCTTCATCACAGTCCAAAACCGTCATGGAAAGCAGGACATAATCGTATTTTTCAGGATGCAGCACCTCATCCAAAGATAAATCCGCAGAATCGATTTTGTCTGTTTCTTTGATTAATTCACTGTAATCCCGTTGAAACTTGTCTTTATAATATTCAAAAACAATGCCTGCCGCTGAAGGGGCAATCTTAAAAGAGCCGATAAACGGTTTATCGATTTTGTTCGTATGATGATGATCAAACCACAGCGTACACCGTTCGTCATAAGGCAGGTTTGCAATGATATCGCCCTCATGAACATCAACATGCCCTTTTTGCATGTCATTCGGCTCGACCCATTTCACAGGTTCTTTTACATTTTCCGCTTCATATATAAGCGCGGCGCATACAACACCGTCAAAATCCGGCCGGGTGACAATTCGCATATTAAGAACTCCTGTATGGATGCTCCATAAAAACCTGAATCTTGCATGAAAATAGTTTACTATGGCTTCGCCCTTAAGTGCCTTGTTGGAGCGAAGCGAAAATCCCGCTATCGGGGCATATGAAACCCTCCGACTCGCGCAAGATTCAGGGAAAAAATGTAAAAAATCAGAATTTCAACCAGTTACTATATATAATTACCGCAAAAAAATTTAAATGGCAAGGATGAGATTCTCTGAACCGGATAGATTTATCATGAGAAATTCGAACGAACGTCTTTTAAATACTGTTCCCATTCCATGGGAAGCAGCTGCTTTTTGGCGTTGTTGCATTC
>CAZBOB010000039.1:0-31261 GCA_964492995.1 uncultured Desulfobacteraceae bacterium
TGGGGGGAGAAGATGGGGTCTTTGATGCGGAGTGTAAGCTGCTCGAATCAAAGGGCCACGAAGTTCTCACCTATGAGCGGCACAACAATGAAATCAAGGACTATTCCACTCTGAGAAAGCTCGTCCTTTCAGGGAAAATGGTCTGGTCATCTGAATCTTTCAGGCAGATCAGAACGATTATCCGTGATTCAAAACCTCATGTTGCCCATTTCCATAATATTTTCCCTTTAATTTCTCCTGCCGCCTATTACGCTTGTAAAGCAGAAGGGGTTCCTGTGGTGCAGACCCTGCACAATTACAGAATCTTGTGCTCTATGGCCAAGTTTGTAAGAGACGGCAGTATTTGTGAGGAGTGCATCGGACATCCGCCCTGGCGAGGGGTCCTTCATGGTTGTTACCGGAATTCCAGGCTGCAAACACTGCCGGTAGCAGCAATGGAGTGGGTACATAGCTGGCTGAAGACCTGGAATGAAAAGGTAGACACCTATATTGCCCTTACCGAATTTGCCAGGAAGAAATTGATCCAGGGTGGTCTTCCGGCACAAAAGGTCGTGGTAAAGCCCAATTTCCTTGCCCATCCCCCGAAGCCTTCCTTTGACCATAACGGTCTTGTCGTTTTTCTCGGGCGATTAGATGTTGTAAAAGGCCTCGGAACCCTTTTAGGTGCCTGGCAGGGCATGAGGGACATACCATTGAAGATCATCGGAGATGGCCCGCTTCGGGCTGAACTTGAAGAAAAAAAGGGACAATACGGGCTAACTGAAATAGAGTTTTTGGGCCAGCTTCCCTTTAAAAGGTGTATGGAGCGGCTGAGACAGGCCCGATTTATGGTAATGCCTTCCCTGTGGTATGAGATGTTTCCTTTGACCATTAGGGAGGCATTCGCCTGCGGGAAGGCAGTTTTGGCCTCAAACCTGGGGAGTATGGCGGAGCTGGTTACCGATGGTAAGTCAGGCAGGCTGTTCAATCCGGGAGACCCTGAAGACCTTGTCCAAAAGGCCCGGTGGATGATAGAAAATGAAGAGGAAGTAATAGAGATGGGGAAAAACGCCCGGGCTGAGTTTGAGGCCAAATATACGGCGGAAAGAAACTACGAGATACTGATGGGGATCTACCAGAAAGCTATCGGGCTACAGAATTGTTGAGTTATGCTTAAAGAAAACATCCTGGGCATCAAAGTCAGCATCGGAAGAATAGATCAGCTCGTTGAGAAGACTGCAGGGTTTGCTGAAACAAATTCTGCCTCTCTCACCATTGCCTGTGCAAATGCCCACTCCCTGCTGGTGGCCCAAAAAGACAGGGGATTCTTTGAGGCCCTTAATGATTCCGACATCCTGCTTCCCGATGGTATCGGCGTGGTATATGCCTCAAGGATTTTAGGGGGTAGAATAAGAAAGAAGATAGGGGGGCCTGATCTGTTCAGAGAGTTGAGCAGATATGTCAATGATAATGGAGGTTGTCGCTATTTTTTCCTCGGATCGACCGAGGAGGTTCTGGAAAAGATCAGAAAAAACATGGAAGTGAAACTTCCGAATGTTGAGCTTGCCGGAACCTGTTCACCCCCTTTCGGTGACTTTTCGGAACAAGAAAACCAAAGAATCATAGAGATGATAAATGAATCCGCGCCGACTGTGCTATGGGTGGGAATGACAGCTCCTAAACAGGAAAAGTGGATTTATCGAAACAGATCAAGGCTGAAAGTCCCTATCATAGGAGCGGTGGGGGCTGCCTTTGACTATTTTGCGGGCACCAAAAAGAGACCCCAATGGATGATAGACAGGGGCCTTGGCTGGGTGTACCGGCTAACTAGTGAACCAAAAAGATTGTGGAGAAGATACCTCTTATCAGCCCCAATTTTTATCTACCTGGTCTTAAAACAAAAACTGTAACAACTCAGGTCTTTCAAAGAGATTTTTCTGACAGGATTAACAGGATATTCAGGATTAAAACATCAAAACTCATCCTGTAAATCCTTATCAAAATCCCTTACCTTACGTTTGATTTCAACTTTCGTTCACCAGAATTAATAATTAAACCTATTAACCTTGTTTGTTCACTTGAAACAAAATTTTGTTTATCCTGTTATCCCGTCAGAATTTTTTTCAAAGGGTTAAAGTGTTACAAACTTTCATATTACGGCATTAACCCCACCAACCCAATAACCCAATAACCCTCATGATATCAATTTATTCGAACTTCAGCAAAAGGCTCCAAATAATACTTGATCTTGGGATAACTGCGCTTGCCCTTATCCTGACCTATTATTTGAGATCCGGGCTTCTCGGTATCTGGTATCCAAGCACGTCGCCGCTTTCGAGATACCTGTGGCTCCTTCCACTGATTCTGCCCATATGGGGATTGATATTTAACTACTATAAAGACCACTTGATCTATGATAGAAGATTACAACAAATCTCTTTTTGCCTTCTTAAGGCTTGTATAGCAGGCATCTTGATTTTGATACTCATACTCTATGTCACCCAGTCCTACCGCCTGAACAGGACTCTCGTGTTTGTCTTTCTTCCCCTCAATTACCTCATGTTGGTCCTGGAAAAAGGAACCATGAAGTTCATCATGAGACCTCGTCTCAAAAACCTGGAATCATACTATCAACAGGTACTCATAATCGGTACCGGACAAAGAGCACAAAGGTTTGTGGAAAAGGTCAAGAGAAACGAGAACTGGAGGATAAGAATTAACGGATTTATTGACAAGGATGAAAGTCTCTTAGGAAAGGAGATCCACGGAATTAAAGTGATTGGACTTCTAAAAGATATAGGTGCCTTGATTAGGGAGAAAGGCCTTGATGAAGTCTTTTTCATTGCCCCCAGAAGCTGGCTGGTGGAATTCCAGAATATATTTTCCCTCTGTGAGACGGCGGGGGTCAGGCTCAGGTTGTCGCTTGACCTTTTTAACCCCATTATAGCCAGGACCACCCTCGGAGATTTTTATGGCCTTCCAACTTTGGTATTCACCACCACACCGGCCAAGCATAACCAGCTATTTTTCAAGTTAATACTTGATATCGTAACCTCCTTTCTTCTCCTAATTTTGTTGTCTCCGATATTTTTGCTAATCGCTGTGGGAGTAAAACTGACCTCGCCTGGCCCCATCTTCTTTAACCATACCCGAACCGGTCTGAACGGCAGGCAAATTCGCCTTTATAAATTCAGATCGATGAAAAAGGATGCCCATGAGCAGCAAAGTACACTGGCAAGCCGTAATGAGATGACCGGAGGCGGGCTCTTTAAGATGGATAACGATCCGAGGATAACCCCTTTTGGGGAATTCTTGCGTAAAACCAGCCTCGATGAGATTCCCCAGCTCTATAACGTATTAAAGGGCCAGATGAGTCTGGTAGGACCTCGGGCGTTGTCTACTAAGCTGGAACAGTATAAGACCTGGCAGAGAAGAAGACTTTCCATGAAGCCGGGGATCACGTGCCTCTGGCAGGTGGAAAAAAGGAAAGAGACCAATTTTGTAGAATGGATGAAATTGGATTTGGAATATATCGACAATTGGTCTTTATGGCTAGATTTTAAGATTTTGCTGAAGACGGTCTGGGTAGTGTTGACGGGAAAAGGGGCAAGGTGATAGCGGGTTTTCGCCCTGAGCTTGAGTTGCTTCTTTGCTGTGCCCGGACGCGTATGGATTATGTGACGGCGGAGCGGATTAATGCCCTGGTACATGAAGACATAGACTGGGAGTTTCTGATCCGGGCAGCGGTTCAGCACCAGGTGGTGCCGCTTTTGTACCAGAGCCTGAAAACCACCTGCCCGGATGCCGTGCCTAAGGCATCTTTTGATCAACTTCGGGGCTATTTTTATCTCAATACCCACTGGAGCTTTGTCTTTACCGAGAAACTGCTTGACCTCCTGAACCTGTTTGAAGCACATGGGATTCCGGCTTTTCCCTTCAAAGGACCTGTTTTGGCCCATACGGTTTACGGCGACGTTTCACTCCGGGAGTTCTGCGACTTAGATATCGTAGTTCAAAGATGCAATGTGCTCAAAGCCAAGAATCTCCTTATTTCCCAGGAGTACTGTCCACTGACACATCTCAGCAGGGCACGGGAAGCAGACTATGTCAAACTCCATGTCCACTATGATTTTATAGATCCTGATGACAAGGTGCTTGTGGAGTTGCACTGGGCATTCACGCGCTGGCACTACGCGTCTCCAATCGACCCCGAGCACATGTGGACGCGTCTTGGGTGGGCATCTCTTAATGGCAAGAGAGTGCCTAATCTTTCACCGGCGGATCTGTTGCTGGTTCTATGTGTACACGGGGCCATTCACCGCTGGTGCCAGTTACAGTGGATCTGTGACATTGCCGAACTGGTCCGTGTTAATTACCTCATGGATTGGCGGCAAGTCATGGTGTTGGCTCGCACGTTGGGTAGTGAGCGAACCCTCCTTCTTGGCCTTTATCTGGCCAGTGATCTCCTGGGAGCAGCCCTTCCACAAGAAATCTCGGGAAGACTACACTCCGAGCCTGCGGTCAAAGTGCTCGCCGGCAAGGTACGTGAATGGCTTTTTTCTCAGAGTGACGGCGCAGATGGATTCTTTGAAATCCCTTTATTTTACCTGAAGTTGAAAGAGCGCCTTCGAGACAAGCTCCGTTACATCGCGCGCTCGGCAGTGGTTCCGTCTCATAAAGACTGGGTGTATCTACCCGTGCCGACACATCTTACCTTTCTTCACTATCTGTCCCGACCGGTCAGGATGATTGAAAAACATGCCCTTGGTGTGCTGAAGCGTGCTCGAACAAAGGCATAGGCAAAGAGCAAAGTGTTACCCATTTCAGCTCAAGGCACCAGTTAAATAAAGTTTAGAAAAATTTAACAATGAAAGCATCTTACCCCCCTTTAGCCAAACACTTAAACAAATGGAGGCCTCAAATGGAAGAAGAAAAAAGAAAAAAAGAGCAAAAAGAGATACCTGAGGATGATTCTATCTCCAGGCGCAAGTTTTTGAAAAAGATGAAAAAGATGGCATATGTCGCTCCTGTTGTGATGACATTTATTGCATCCAAGGCGCATTCGGCCAGGCCGACACCGTGCCAACCATCCCAATGCAGGCCGATATGCCAGCCTGTGCCATGCAGGCCGCATAAGCCATGCCCGCCCGCCAAGCCGTGCCCGCCAAGACCATAGGGCAAAGCTGAGGTTTTGCTGATACGAAATATCCTTCGCGTTTCATATGGCAGGTAGCGATCAGAGAGAAGATAATTTTTCTGTGATCTCCGTGCCTCAAGCGAAGGGGGTGGTGAATGAAGGCATTTAAATGAAAGGAGGCACAGTCATGAAAAGAACAGCTTTATTTTTGGCAGCGTTGTGGATAGGGTTTTTTGTCGTCAACAATGGTTCAGCATATGCCTACTCCATGGGTCATAGTGAGGGTCATATTTCAAATATGGAGCTAACGCCTGAGAGTGGAACTATAAACTGGCTTTCACCCTGGTATGCTAATACATGGGCCGATGCCTGGAATTCCTGGGGGGAGTTTGACTCAGTGCATCTTCGCGAAACTTATGACCTGGATGTATCTGCTGGGATCTCGCATGCCGACACTTCAGCCGCAGCGTCGGTTTCTAACTTCACGGCAGGCGCTCAAAGTGACTCTTATCCTGGGAACACGGTGGTAGAAACCTGGGGATATGGTGATGCCTGGCTGCACAATCAGTTTCAAATAACCGGAGGGACCGGCGCAGTGGGTGTGACAGCCTCTATGGATTTTTCTGCTGCACTTTCCGGCGAAGCGGATGAGCTTGGCTGGTTCGACGTCAGCTATTGGGTGCTGTGTGACATATATGAAAAGGACCCGCAGGGAAATGTAATAAATGAATGGTGGATCGAGGACTATGATTGGGTAACGGGGTCTAATACCTCCTTTTCCCAGGCATATGGAGGAGTACTTACAGAAACCTTTCAAGGCCTCGAATTAGGAAAGACATATGATATACAGTGGTATAGTGCGGCAGCGACATCCGCTGCAACCGTGCCGGAACCTGCAACCGTTTTTCTTATAGGCAGCGGTCTCTTCGGCTTAGCCGCCCTGGGGAGAGGAAAGCTTAGAAAAAAGCGGTCTCTGTTGTGAATGATTACGAATTTAGAAATGGATAGAAATGGCTACCAAAAATAGGTACATAAGCATAAATGGTGATCGGATATTTGTCAGAGGCGCCAAAACATCCGCCCTTTATGACACCAAAGATTTTAGGATATATCCGCTCAATGAGCTTCTTACCCAAATACTGTCTCTCAGCCGGCAGCAGACTTCCATAGATGATATCTATTTACACCTAAGCAGAAATAGCGGCCTTAAGGAAAAAGTCATAGAAGCTATTCTTGAGCACCCGTTCTTGAGTCTGTCTCAAACTTCTGAAGCCTTTGCTGAGGCCAGGAGCCTAAAGCCGGTATGCAAGCCGGATTTTTTATGGCTGGAATTGACGAATAAATGTAACCTGAGGTGCCTCCATTGCTATGCAGAGGCCAGTAGAGGGTCCAAAAATGACGAGTTGTCAACCGATGACTACAAAAGAATCATAAGGGACTCGTCCGATCTTGGCTGGAAAAGCATTCAACTTACCGGCGGAGAGGCTACCCTTTGTCCGGATCTGATGGAATTGTTGGCATATGCCAAAGCCTGCGGCTACGAATTTATTGAGCTATACACCAATGCGTTTAACTTACAAAACAGGCTGCTTGATTTTGTGGTAGAAAATGGGATCAAGGTGGCCACTTCCTTTTATTCACACGAAAGCAAAACACATGACAGGATAACACAGTGCAAGGGGAGCTTTGAGAAAACTGTCAGGAACATCCAAAGGATGGTGAAGCTTAAGATCCCTTTGAGGGTCGGCATAATCAAACTGAAACTTAATCAAAATGACACGGAAAAGGCTAAGGCGTATATAGCTGATCTCGGTGTGGATCCGGAATCGATTGACATAGATACAGTAAGGCCTTCCGGGCGGGGCTGCAATGTGGAATTAACCCCGGATGATGAAAGAGATTTCAGTCAAGCGCCCGGGCGTCACTGTATTGAGCAAACTGAAAAAGGTCTTGTAATCCCGGGCACGTGCTGGAACGGTAAGGCGGCCATTACCCCGTGTGGTGATGTGCTCCCCTGTGTGTTCGCAAGGGATCTGGTGGCAGGAAATATCCTTCAAACAAGCCTTAAAGATATCCTGGGCCGCGGGAAACTTAAAGATCTGTGGGAGATCACATTAGATGATGTAGAAATTTGCAAAGATTGTGAGTATCGCTATGCCTGCTTTGACTGCCGGGCGCTTGCATATTCTATGACTGAGAATCTTTTGTCCAAAGTGCATGGATGTGCTTATGATCCCTACTCGGGCCAATGGAAAAAATCCGGTCTTAAGGAGGAGTCTATTATGGAAATAAATAATGGTTATAAGCCGGTCAAAAACGAATTGATTTCGACCAGGATCGTTGATGGAGAGACAATACTCTTCAATAGCGAGACAAATGCCCTGCATGCTTTAAATCTCGTAGCCTCTGAAATATGGGCTTGCTGTGATGGTGAGCATTTATTTGAAGACATTGTCGAGCGGCTGTTTGACAAGTTCGAGGCCGGCAGGGATCAAATAGAAGAGGATGTCAAAAAGACGATTCTTCAATTCCAGGAACTCCAACTTGTCGAAGGTGATTGAACATTCACCATGGAGGGCACAAAGGGTTTTGTCCTTAAAAATAAATCTCCCTCTGCGTTCTCCGTGCCTAGAACGAGCGCAGCGAGTGGGCGGTTAACAAATAGCAAATGATAGCGCATTTTAAGATATTTAATTTCCCTATCCGTGTAGAATCGAACTCACCTCAATTTCTACAGCATGTCGGCAACATCTTCCATTATTTTAAGGTCACCGGGCCGAATCCTGATGTGGACAACGGCGCTTCCTTTCGTGTCTCCATCGATCAGACATCTACTATAACCTTTGGAAACGATATCATTTACCGGTCACCTTATTACCGGTACATCCTGGAATATCTCGAATATAAGATATACACCCTGCTCATCGATAGATTCAGCAACTACTACTTGATCCATGCCGGTGTGGTTGCTCACGATGACAAGGCCATTGTGTTACCCGGAAGCTCAGGCGGTGGAAAGACGACCCTGATAGCCGGTATGCTAAAAAATGGTTTCAGATATCTTACTGATGAGATAGGAATTATTGATCCGCATACGCTTAGGGTTTATCCTTTTCCTAAGCCATTAAACATGAAGATAGGCTCTTTATCACTATTTGATAATTTTGAACCTGAAATGGAGTTGATCAATAAGCACGAGATGAACATAGAGGATAAGATTCACCACGTCCTTGTAAAGAGTAGCTCTATCCACGCAATGGACAAGCCTATCCCTGTGAGGGATATTATTTTTGTCCGGTATGATCCCCGCGGGAAATCGAGGCTGAGGCCTATTTCAAGGGCTAATGCCATCTTTGAATTGGCAAAATGTTCCTTCAATCACTATCGGTTTAAGGAAAAGGGTATAGATATCCTGGAGAGTCTGGTAAGAGGATGCCGGTGTTATCAACTTAGGTTTGCTGATGTAGGCAAGGCTGTTAGTTTACTTAAAGGCCTTTGATGCCCAGATAAACCTATATTGCAGAGATCATGAAAAAGAATTAGATGGAGCGCTAGTATCGTTGGGGCGTTCTCGGATGATATTATGGCGAAATTGGGATTTTTTCTTAAGAACCACACAATAGAGTTATCATCATAGGCCGAAAAAAGATAAGTTTTCAATAAGTTCGGGTAATAGCTCCGGGATTCCCGCCTAGGCAGGAATCCAGAGAATAGTCGCAAAATATGATTTATCCGAACTTTTTGAGAAGTTACGAAAAAAGGCATTAAAGAATTGGGAATTACTCAATATTCCAATTCTTCAATGCCTTTTTTATTTTTGATGATTGCACACGAAAAAAAGCAGAAAAAAGCGGGACGAGAAAAAAGCGGGACGGGGTTGAAATTACGCGTTTCTAGTCTTTCAGTCGAAATGTCAACGGAATAGGAGCATCCCGCGACAAAAAGCAGAGACAAAATAGAACAAAATGTGGATCTCATTTTTCTGCCACCTCCAAAACATAAACGTAATTATCGAATCATTGCCAGGACTTATGTTCCGGGGCTCTTTATGATTGAATAACAAAACCTTGACTGTGCCATATCCAACATATCAATAAAATGTGGATTCGTGCATAGTTCAGGTAACACAACTGAGCTTATTGAGAATTTATTGTCATGACCGTTTGCCACCTTTCTTGAAAATTGTTGAAGTTTCCTTTCCACCGGCCGGAATGTAAATCGCTTTTAATTTTAGCAAGACGCTTTTTATTTTCCTCCCGGGTATAATGTTCATTGGTTGAAACAGTACGGGAACGAACCATTCGCTCAAGCAGGTTGGCCATTAACCCGGGCTGATACCCGCAACGGGCTGCAAAAATCATCCCCAAACGATCCGCCTCCCGTTCATATTGAGAAAGACGCCCGGAAAATATGGTCTCATAAACGGCCAGGGCAAAGTTATCCAGCTCTTCTTCGACTTTTTTAAACGGGTCGTCCTTTTCTATCGGCAGTTCTTCATCAAGCCGGGAAAAGGCGTCTTCAGCTATGATAATTGGTTTTCTTTTTTTCAACTCCTGCATTCCATGTTGACAGACAACATGGGCGATTTCATGCCCGAGAACGGCGGCGAGCTCGCCCTCGTTTTTTATTAATTTAATCATTCCCCGGGTTATAAAAATATATCCACCGGGGCAGGCATAGGCGTTTATAAGAGGCTCCTCGATCACGAAAAACTTAAATGGAAGGTCATAGGCGGGAGTCGCTTCGATGAGAAGATTTCCGACAAGATTGATATAATCGGTAATCGTTTTATTGTCATACAGTTTTAGGGTTCCGATTTTAGAAGCAATACCCAGGCCGATTCCTTCTTCTATCACCGAGAATTCGCTACGAACCTCGAGTTTGGGTATTACAAATCGTTTCCGTATTTTTGCCAAATTTTGATTTTTAAACGTTGTTTTCTTAAAGGACATGTAAGCTCCGGGGTCCAACCGGTAGGCGCTAATTTGATCAATCAGCTTACGGTTTCCATTAATCCGCTTTGCAAATCGCATGGCAAATCCCTTGGCTCCGGCTGCCATTCCATGACGTGACAGAGTGAGTTTAGCCGGACACGATGCCATTTGAGTAAAAACATCTTTGTGAGTAACGGGCTCTCGAGTAACCTTTTCAGACATAAATCCGATCTTTTCCTGGAAACGGACTTTAAGCCAACTACCAACAGCTTCTGAACAGTTTAATGCGGCGCCTTTATGCACGGTAGCGAGCACCTCATAAAATGATCCCGGGCCCTTGCGTATAAATGCCCGGTCCTGCCTCACATTGATTATAGATTCCTTGGCGATCCCAATGGAAGGACTTAAAAATATGAACAGGACAAAAACAGATAAAAACGGTTTCATTTTATTTCACCTCAAGTTTTATGATGCCGTCCCAGTCCCGGGGCGGATTTTTACTTAAATGCCTGCAACGTTCCAACATTACCAAACTGGCCGGGTCTGGGTGGGCTCCCCGGGCGAGTGCCTCAAAAAGTGCGCCGGCCTTTTCCCAGTTTCCCTGGCGATAGGCGTCCAGGGCCTCGTGATATTTTTCGATCCATTGATACCGGCCATGGTCAGCAAGTTCCCGATTTGCGATTAATTCATAAATCCGGGTGGGTGTTTTTTTTCCTTTTACCCTCAAAAAATCTAATTCCCTGCAAATGAACTCATTTTTTATCCGTTTATAGCTGGCATCGCTCAGAATGACACTGGTTTTGTAAATTTTATTAACTCCTTCCAGCCGGGCAGACAGGTTTACAGTATCTCCGATTGCAGTATAGTCCATTCGACGGCTGGATCCGATGTTTCCGGCAACGATGTTTCCGGAATGGATTCCAAGTCGAGTGCGACAGTGGAATTGATCTGCGACGGACAAATTATTCCCGCTACCCAGTTTACTGCTAAAATCCTTGTGAGCCAACGCCGCGCGGCATGCAAGAAGGGCATGATCATCCCGTGGAAGTGGTGCTCCAAAAATGGCCATTATGCCGTCACCGGTATATTTATCCAGCATGCCGCTATGATCAAGAACAAAGCTGCTGATATCGGAAAAGTAGCTGTTCAAGTGGGCAACAAGCTCATGTGGCGAAAAGTTTTCTGAAATTGTTGTAAAATCATATATATCTGAAAACATAACCGTCGCTTCCACTTCCTGCCCACCCATTTTAACCTGTTCCGGATCCCGTGCAATTTGTTGCACAAGATCAGGGTGAAGATAGCGAGCCATAGCCTTGCTTATTTTTCTTTTTGCCTGCCCTTCAATGAAATAACCAAGGGAAGTATGGGCTAAATAGGACATAATTAAACCGCACATGGGCATGGTGAAGCTCAAAGCCAGGCGATAAAACCGCCATGCGCAAAAAGTTTCAACTCCAACCAGGACCGTGATGAGAAGAACCAGAAAATGTGATGCAATGCCGGGAAGTTGTGTGATAAGCAAGAATACGACAAAAGCGACGATCATCACCCGTAATAAGTTCAGGAGTAAGCCACTGTGCTTAACAAAATCATTCCTTATCAGGTTGAGGAGAATTGTAGCCCATATTTCCATACCGGGTTGAATGTCTGAGACAGGTGTAGATTTTAAATCCATAAGTCCTGCAGCGGTCACACCGATAATAACGAATTTATCCTTGAAAATTTTCGGTAAAAGCTGTGGCGTTACACCCGATTGAACGGCAGAGGCTGACTGAATTACCGCCGAGATAGGAACACATTCGATGAATTGGCAAGTCGATTGACGACCATACCAGTGAATGAGATAGTTGCCGGTATTGTCGAGGGGAACCTGTGTTCCGCCGATATCCATGTATTTTAACGACAGTTGCAAAGGAGCCGGCTCATTTTTAGAAGACATAAAGGCGCTAACAGCTATCTGCGGTAAAAAACGGCCATTGAACGGATAAATTAGCGGAACTCGTCGAATGATACCGTCGGCGTCTGGTTCCACATTTACGATACCTAAATAGTGAGTCCCATGGAGCAAGGGTTCTATTGGAGCAAGAATGCCGTTAAAGGAGCTTAAGGTGGTTTTATCTTTTTTGTTAAGATCCAGATAAAATCTTGAAAGATCGAAGCGAAATCCAAGGTCCTCTCGGGTGAGTTGGCTTGCCAGGATGACGTTGCCATTGGTTCGAATGGCACCGGCAAAGACTTTATCTGTTTCAGTTGCATCAGATTCACCACGATCAATATCCGGCTGGTAAAATAAAAGATCAAAAATTACAGATTTTACGCCCGACTCCGTCAAATAGCCTAAAAGGTATGCATAAAAATTCCTTGGCCATGGCCAGGAAATGCCATTGTCAGAAAAATATTTCAGACTCGAATCATCTATTCCCACCAGGATAATATCCTCGGATACTTTTTCAGGAGGATCAATTATTGAGAATCTGGCATCAAGCGTTTTGGCCTCCAGAATTTGCATAAAGGAAAACCGCTGCAGGAGTACAACCAAAAAGGAAATCAGGATAGCAAATACTAATCCTGAATACCATTTTTTATATTGCTTGGGAAAAGACGATCTAAATCTTGTAAAAAAATTCTGGAAAATCATGAATCTTCCGATCATAGCTCGCATAACCCGACAAAATCACAACAGCCCTTAAGTTTTGACAAATCTGTGTGAATCAAAGGAAGTACGTGGCAGAATGAATTTATGTTGACATTTTTTATTAAAAATTAATATATACTAATATTATTAGTTTAAGAATGGAATTGCCTATAATAACAACTAATATACTTACCATATTGAAAATCTGAATGCAAGATTGTTAAATCGTATACCCAATTGATTTCAAAAAAGCCTTAGTTATATTGTCCGAGTGTTCCGAGTTTTAATTTCCGTTGTCCTGGCCGGTCTTCTGACGGTTAAATTTACCTCCGAAAAAAACATGTAATCATTGAGAAATTTCTGGAGGATCATAATGAGCAAAACAACCCTTTTTCTTTTTACAATTTTATCCTGTATGCTGTCTTTAACGGTAATACATCCACTTTTTGCTGCTGATGAGGATTTCCAGTCTTTTGTAAAACAAGAAAAAGAGCAATTTAGCTCTTTTATCGACGAACAGGAAAAGGATTACGCAGCCTATCAGGCGGCAGTAAGGGCCAAGTGGGGAGAGTTCATCGGGTCCAGCAAAAAGGTTTGGGTCGATTATGGGGCCGAGAAAGAAAGCCGAAGCCAAGTTGATTTTAAAGCGGGAAAGATTTCGATTGAGGTTCTTATCCCAAAGGATGAAAAAGACCCACGACAAGCTGCTAGTGAAAAAATTAAACGACAGCTTAAACGCATGATGTCGGACCGTTGGCCTACAGGTAAAAATCCGCTTGCCGGCCAGATTTCTGTTGACGGTAAAAAAGACCTCTCCCCAGAAAACGTTGATAAATTTGTCCAACAGCGCCTCAGACAAAAATTAGAGATATCTTCAAAGCTCATACCCCAAAAGGCTGCGCAACCGAAAAGGGTCGTATCCGTTGAAGTTCAAATGGTGCCGGAGCACCTGAAAATTCGTGCTGACCGATATAAACCCATCGTCCTTAAATATTGCAGACAACGGAACATAGATCCCAGTATCGTATTCGGCGTCATTCATACCGAGTCATATTTTAATCCCATGGCCCGTTCCCATATTCCGGCTTACGGCTTAATGCAACTGGTTCCTGCCTCGGGCGGACGGGATGCGTATAAGCATGTTTATAATGAGGATAAGAAACCTTCAGCCGAATTTCTGTACAATCCTGAAAACAATATCAATCTGGGAGTGGGCTATTTGGACCTGACAAAAAATGTCTATTTCACAGGAATTAAAAACCCGACTATTGCCTATTTACTGACAGTTGCAGCCTACAACACCGGAGCCGGCAATGTGGCCAGGGCGCTTACCGGTAAGACGAATCTAAAAACGGCGGTTAAAAAGGCCCAAAACATGACCACGGAAGATATTCATTTGGCCCTGAGAAAAAAACTTCCGTATAAGGAAACACAACAATACATTCAGAGAGTGTTCAGTAGATCTAAAATCTATCGTGGTCTCTAAATATTTTCTATGAATTTTTTATTTTTACATTGAAAGCCTGGTCCTCTGGGCCAGGATTTTTACTTTAGTTTAAACCATTAACCAATAATAGACAAGGAGGTATAAATGAAGAAAGGGAAAAAGGGTATTTTGGTATTGGGGATTATTATTTTGGGCGGTCTTTTAATCGTGGCCTGCGCAACACAACCGGGGCCTCGTCCTGTTGTGCCCGCGGAACAGGCACAGTGTATCCCGGAATGGGAAGTGAACCCCCCTTCAGCTGAAGACGGTCTTTACGGCAGTGGACTTGCAAAAATGCAAATGGCGTCGCTTTCCAAGAAAACGGCTGATCAGCGGGCACGCGATGAAGTCGTTATGGCCATTCGGGTTAAAGTTCAGACCATGATGAAAGACTTTATGCAGCAATCCGGCATCGGCGAACAAGCCCAGGCGCTCCAGTTCTCTGAGTCGGTAAGCAAAGCGATCGCCTCCCATGTTCTTTATGGGTGCAAAATAGTAAAGCGTAAAGTATGTCCGGACGGCACCTGGCATAGCTTAGCTTTATGGCCCATAGGGGATGCAGACTCACTTAAGAAGGAAATCAATAATCAGACTAAAAAGCTGGTTAAAAACGAGCAAGCCCTTTACAATGAATTCAAAGCAAAAAAAGGCTTTGAAGAGTTACAAAAAGAACTCGACAAACTCGACTTTACAGAAGAATAGACTCATTACTGGAATTCTTTTCAGAATTTCATAAGGAGAGTTCTCAGGGTAGGGTGTCCGTCTGATTAATTGAAGAAAATGACGGATACCCTAATCCGGGAAGTTTTGTCTATTGTACTGCTTCTAAGAAAGTCTGAATGACAGATTTCCAGATGGATAGACTTAATATTTGCTTAATCTCTGAAGGCCGGCTTCGTGTACAGAAACCAATTTAAATATCTGGTGACAATAAAAAAGTATAGTTGTTGTCATCAATTTGTAAAAATTGAAGGAAAATTTCGCTACATTGCTCTGTGGGTTCTTTTTTCAGTTGCGTTAATGATAACCCTGATTTCCTGTCAAGGTTTCCAGCAGAACCTTACACGGCCCGCCGAAAATTTACATCTATCTAAAATCTTTCTGATACCACAATGGTATGCTGAACAGCCCAAAGATTTCGGTTGCCGGCTGGCTTATGGCTACAGCGGAATATATCTTGACGCAAAACGTCAGGAAGAAGCGCTTTTGCAAAGCGGTGCGGCGAATATGGCAAAAAACGATAAGGTTTTTATTAAAGCAGCATGGGCCGGGACACAAACTCACAGCCAAAGTTTGACAGCATCCTGTGTGATAGAAGAAGGATGGCAGGATCGAGCATCACAACTGGCGAAAGATCTACAGATTGTTCGTCAATATCGCTTGGGAAAGGGAGTTATCGCACTTTGTGCGTCTTGTCCGGATGAATCAACACTGCAAGATCTGATAAATCAAGTTGATGACAGTCCGGTCAACATAAACTCTGATGAGCCTCCTGAATGGGTTGAAAAACCAACGTCACATGCTGAATATGTATATGGGATCGGTGCCGCCCCAAGCTATATTAAACCGGGTAAAGCCTGGCAGGAAGCTGAGCGTCAGGCCAGAGCCGATCTGGCCTTTAAGCTTGCGGCCCAATACAATATCCTTCAAAAAACAACTTCTAAAAGTACCGGCTCCAGGTCTCAAAACCTTTCTGAGACCAAGGCTGAAATTGCTTTGACAGGTGTCACCATTTTCCGGCATGCCTATAGCCATACCAGCAAATCTTTTTATGCCCTGGCTAGAATGCCGACTCCGGCGCACTAGGTTAATGCCGATAACTGAACAAATTTGCACTCATCGATGTCGTTGCTGCGAATCTAAATCGATTAAGATTTACAGGTTATGGTATGAAATCTTTCTTGAAAGTAATTCTGGTATTTGTATTCGCACTAACTATCTGGTCTTTGCTGTTCGCTTGCCGGGGTGGGTTGAATAAAAAAATAGACCGCATTCAGGGGGCGCTTGAGCGCAAAATTCCTGCCGAAAATCTTTTTGTTGCCCCCGATTATAATAAAGACCGGCCCCTGTCTGTAGCCATCCTTCCTTTTGAAAATTTAACCCAGGAGAAGGAAGCATCTGATCTTCTGCGGCGGCTGTTTTACAATAATTTTAGCTCCCTGGCCTACAGGGATATTGAACTTGGCACCATAAATGCCAATCTGCCAAATTTTAACCCGCAAAATATTTTTAAAAGCGTCGACCCGACGAGAATTGGAAAACTTCTTGACTCTGACGCTCTGGTCATTGGCCGGATAACAGAGTTTGAATCTTTTTATGCAGGGGTTTACTCCTCTTTCACCGTTGCTGTCGAACTTAAAATGGTCGATGCAGAAACCCGGCGGGTTTTGTGGTCCGTAAAGCACAAGGAGATTCAAAGAAGCGGCAGCATCCCGGCAACTCCCATTGGGGCTATTATTGCGGCGGCTTCCAGTGCACTCGATCTATCCAGGTATCACATTATCACCGCAATCAATAAGCTTTGCCAAACTGCAGTGGAAACGATCCCGCCTTCCGCTAACCTAAAGGGCAAATCATTTCCCAAAATATCCAACCTGGTCCATAACGGCATGAACCGATTTCTTGGAAAGGGGGAGCGCCTGGAGGTGGGTATTGAAGGCACTGCCGGATTGAAAGCAACGTTTAGCATTACACCCTGGAAAACTACTATTGAAATGCAAGAAAAAACTCCGGGAACTTATATCGGTTCCTATCTTGTCCGGCATAAAGATACCATCAGCGACGGAGTGATCGTCGTTCGGCTGTTAGACGACTGGAATAATGTTTGCAGATGGGAAGACACTCTGGGGTTCGTAAATATCGACGGAGTCCCTCCGGACCCCCCTACCGGTCTGCAAACAATAGCGGGCAGCCAAAAAGTACTTCTTCGCTGGAACAAATCCACTGCGGCCGATGTCTCCGGCTACAGCATATGGCGGAGCATAACCCCACTTTCCGGATATGAAAAAATTCATACTACTGAATTTACACGTTTTGAAGATAAAGACCTGGAAAATTATACCAGTTATTTTTACCGGGTCATCGCAGCCGACCGGGCCGGAAACAAAAGTCAGACAATTGTAGGTATTCCAGCCACCCCTGTGCCGCCAGGTCCAACACCGGTTCAAGGAAGTCTCGCTGAGGATTCGATCTGGCATTCCGGCGCCAATCCCTACTGTCTGAAAGGCGATGTCATTGTCCCGGCGGGTTCCATACTTACCATAAACCCGGGAGTAATGGTCAAGGCTGATGCAAAGTCCCGTTTAATTATCCGAGGAAGATTGGATGTCAGCGGAAAAAAAAATGCACCTGTGCTTTTTCTAGCAGCGGATAAAGACCAAAATTGGGGCGGAATTATATTCGAAAGGTCTTCGGAAAAATGCCGGCTGTCTCATTTTGAACTGCACGGTTCCGAGATCGGTTTTCGAATTATCGAAAGCTCTCCGGAAATAGTCGGTGGTACGGTAAAGGAGTGCATTACCGGCATACGGATTGAAGGCAGCAACGCAGCTCCAGTCCTGGATGATCTGACCATTTACCGAAATAAAACCAATGGAATTGAGGCGATGGATATGGCTAAAGCACGTATCACAAGCTGCCGGATCGCCTATAACTCAGATACCGGTATAAAACTTGTCCGCTCTCCGGCCAAAGTTCTTAAAAATGACATCAGCTATAACCAAAATGGCGTGCTTCTCGATCAGGCTCCCGCACTGGTCGGTGGGAACCGGATCATCGATAACTTAAAAAATGGAATAGTAGCAAAGAATATGGACTTTCCATCATTGAATATTGATTTAAACTATTTTGGCAATCCCCAAGATGTTCGTATTTTCAGTTCGCATCCGGGTCGTAAAACAGACCGTATTATTGTCCTGACTTCGAAAGATTATCGAGGCCAACGCCAGGCTGTGGCAATGTCTGAATTTCCTGAATCCGGATCAAAAAATGAAAAAAGCTTGATCATTACTACTTGTGCGGTGGAAACCCCTACTTCAAAAAAAGTGGAGGCTGCAACAACCGAACAAAAATCGACTGCAACTCAACCGGATACGCATGAAGCCGACACAAAATCTACTCTGGATGCCTTTATCGAGGGTGTCTCAGCAGTGCGCAAAAAGGATTACCCCAGAGCAATAACACTTTTGAACATCGCAAAAAAAGAGAAATCACGCGAGGCCGAAACGCGATTCTGGCTTGGATTTTGTTATCTTGAAACCGGCCGGTTGAAAAAGGCTATTTTCAACTATCACCAGGCGACCAAACTTGATCCTGATAACTCACAATACCTTTTACATTTAGGCTCCGCCCTTTATCTGTCCGGTCAGCAATCAGAGGCTGAAATCATATATAAAGAGGTTCTACATCGTGAGCCGGACAATAAGGATGCCCGGCAGTTTTTAAACCTGCTTCAAGAAAAATAGAACCCTAATTGAGCGTAAACAAAACCGAAAACGATTATAATATATTTATTTTTTCCTGAAAAACCTGGTCCTTTGGGCCAGGTCAGAGTTCTCCGGCTCTGCCTGAAGAATCGCTGCAAGAGTTTGAAGTGAACTAAAGTTTAAAGTGAGCTAAAGTTAAGGAATTCTGTCAATAATATAAAAACAGCGGAGCGAAGCGACACCATAACTTTAGGCACTTTAGATTACTTTAGACACTTTCAACTTTTACGGCTTCAACTAAAACAGCCCCTTTCAGGGGCAAACCAAAGCCTGGTCCTTTGGGCCAGAATTCTTTACATCAGTTTTGTTTACGCTCAATAAGGGTAGAAAGATAAGGAGGTGTCATGATACAAAAAAATAATGCCCGGAATTTCTGGATGGCAGCGGCGTTATCGCTTTTGCTGGTCATTCCGGGTGTGGGGTATTCTTCAACCTATCCTCAATGGCTGCAGGCTTATCATGATGGGACCCTTAATTTGACTGGAGTTTATTACGGCGTGGGGTCAGCAGATTTTATTGGGGATTCACCGAATTTTGAGAGCAGGAGACTATCCAAAGATCACGCGTTGGATGAGCTCTGTTATCAGCTTTCGGTGTCCGTTAAATCCGAATTAAAGGAAAATCTGGTGCAGAAGGGTCAGTATTCGGACCAGGAGGTGGCTTCGTCTCTTTTTGTCGAATCGCGCAAAGTGTTTTCCGGTATCCGGGAAAAGCAAAATTGGGCTGACCCCGAAAACAGCGTCTATTGGGTAATGGTGGTGATTGACAAGGCAGAAGCGGACAGGCAGGTCAAACAGCAAGATTTTGTCAACGAAGTGGTCAAACTACTGAAAGAGGGTCAAGAAGAAATCGTCGCCGGAATTAAAAAAATGACCGCCGTCCTCAACCAGCAGCATCAGTTCTATAAAAAGCGGATGAATAATTTTGAAAAACTATTGACATCCATTAACCAAAAGGTGGGTTCAGCAGGTGATCAGACCAGAGCGGAGTATACTAACATAAAAAGTGAAATAACAAAGCTCGGGGATCAGTGGAATAAACAGGAACAGATGCTTCAAGATCAGAATAAAAAGATGGAAGTGCTGATGCGTAAAAACGAAGCGCTCCAAGATCTTCTCAAAGAATCCGCCAGCAGCTCCCAGATGGAAGCTCTAATGTCTCAGAGCAAAGCCCTTCAGGAACTATTCGCTAAAATTTCCAATAATATACAGGGAGATTATTTTCTGGCTATGACCCAGGATGATGTGAGAAACCAGGGCAAGAATCCGGAGTTTACTGTTAGCATTACCCCCTTCAAGGGCCAGGGTGCAGTTTATTATGATGGGGATAGCATCCGGTTCCGTGTCCAAGCATCCAGAGATTGCTATGTTAAGGTCATATATCTTTCATCCATCAGTGATGAGGGCGCCGGTGAGACTCGGATGAATACCCTGCTTTTTCCCAATGATCATGATCGAAATAACTTTATTAGAGCGGGGACGCCGGCGATTATTGGCAAAATGGGCGAGCTTGTGGCACAAACACCCTATGGCAAAGACATTGTCACGGTTGTTGCCTCGCCAAAGCAGTTTACTGACATCGAGGAAAGTCTCCGTAAAGCTGCCGCCAGTGGCCAGTACTATCAAAAAGTCACCAGAAGTGTCCGTGAAGCTATCCAAGAAAGAGGGATTGGGGTGGCAAAGTTTATCGGAAAGACTTCTACTGATGACACTGGATCTTATGTTTCTGACACCTGTTTTATTATAACCCGAAAGGAAGTCCCTAAGTTTTGAGGCATTTCTGTTGAATCATAGACGATGGGTCTTATGAGCCGGTTTTTTTGGAGCTTGGGATAATGGGAATAAAAAGACTTGTAATTAGATTTTTACATGTTTTATATAAGGTATAAAGGAGACGGTAATATATAATAAATAGCTCTGTTTTTGTTAAAATTTCGCCCCTTTTTTCTCCACTTCGACCACATTATCTGAATCGCCTACCAGCGCATCTGGGGTAAACAAAATGAAGCCTATTTTTACAACCACTTGTTATCTGAAATTTAAAGATATCACATTTTACAACCTTTTTGTATATCATTACAATTTACATGATAAACAGAACTGTATAACCACTGGTTGGGCCTCAAATTCGTAGTGTTGTAATTTATGAAAGTGCCAGAATAGGATGGCTTTGAGAGTAATGGTATCAGGATCAGTCACTATTAGAGTACGACCGTTGCGAGTAGGATTTATAGTCGACCCGGTGGATCGCGTAGGGCTTCGTCGCGCTATTGAGTTATGCACATTCCTTTGGGGCGGAAGTTATAATCCGATAATTCCAGCTTACCGCCGCACCCCAACTAAGTGGGAATCTCATCGCGTTCGGCAATTGCCCCTGCCTTCGGACATTGTTCAAGGATACATAGACGGATTCGATCCTGATATAGTAGTACCGGTTGGCCATTGCGCAAATCGATCATTTCATGTTGGTCATCGGGATATTGTCAAGGAGGATGATCTAATTGGCGATTTGATGGATTCAGCTTCTCCGCAATATGGCATAGGCCTTGTCGAATTGCTAAATGATTTTATCAAGAAAGAACTCAAGTACAGAAGATCTGATGACCTTCAGGTTTCCTTCCCAGAAATGCCACGTGCCTATGGGCTCTTTTTGGCAAGTGTGTTCGGAGTTGTTCCGAAAAAAGCTCAAAAAATTATCAATAAACATTTCACAGATGTTCTAGGCATTTTAAAACTTCGTGTTAAGTTAACTCGTCTCCCGGAGCTTATTAAATCGAATATCTTCTTTCCTAGGAGGTTAAACTCTTGGGAATTAGAAAGCCGACCTCTCCATGAAGCACAGCTTTTCGTATGTGACGCAAAAAGCACAATAGACATCATTGACTATTGGAACTTGCGGGCTGCAGGTTTTTATGTGATTCCAATTCCTATCCAAGCTGCTGAAAGAGAAGATTTGAAAATCTTGGCCCGGGATTTCATTGAAAAAAATTATCGCCCATACAGGCACAATCCAGAAATGTACCACCACACAACTGTTCAGCGGTCCCGTTCACTCAAAGAGGATATAGTCAAACGTTTCTGCGAGTCCTTGAATATCCCTAAAAAGGAACACGGGGCAAATCCAAGATATTTACTTAGGTGGTGGTACCCAAGGCTGTGGGATACTTGGGCACGTCAGAATGCTCATGGTGAAGGGATCTCATTCCCCTATGCGTACGAAGAGGAACGGCGAATAACCGAGGGCGAGGTTAGATTAGAGCTGTGGTCTTTTGATCCGAAAATTGAAACTTTTCGTAATTACTCTGGCAAAGCTAAATTTGCCAACGAATTCAGCTTTAGGTTCTATGGGTCAAAAGAGCCGATGGCCGAGGTCTTACCTGAGGGGAGTCGCGAATTATCTTCGGCGATAGGGCGTGCAGGTTATTTTAATTGGCGATTTTCACGGTTCGGCCCAGTCTTTTTGGCAAACAACGATAAAGACCTTATATTTATAGATTTGCCTCTTGCCGAAGAAGTCATGAAAGAATGGTTTAGAGAGAGGGGTTGGAAGGTATCCTTGTCAGGTCCCGGACGGATCGCAAAACAGCTACTGAAGCAGCTTGGAGGGGCGTATGGTATTTCGAAGCTCGCTCATAAAGGCGTAATTGAGCTACTTACAGATTTAGAGAAAGAAGCGGAAATGCCTCGCCAAGCAGTCACAGAGAAATTAAAACGTGTTATTCAGTCAGATGGACTTTTCTATGATGCCGAACAGTTTCTCGATGGCCTAATATCAGCGAATGCCTTGCGGTTGGGCACCAAAATTCAGTGCCCTGTTTGCACACGTTATAACTGGTATGAATTGAATGTACTTGATTATGAATTACGCTGCCGTTTCTGCCTGTCTAATTTCTCGCCGCCGCTAAAGTCACCAAAAGATATCCAGTGGACCTACCGAGCTCATGGGCCTTTTGCCAGTTCTATTGCGCAAGGAGCTTTTACGGTTTTGCTTACACTTAAATTGATAGGGGGCGATTTCCATCAGGGGGTGACCCCACTCTTTAGTTATGTTGCTGAAAAGGATGGGAAGCGCCTAGAGGCCGATCTAACGTGTCTGTACAGGTCTTCAATGTGGCGCGAGACAGGTATCCACGTGATCCATGCAGAGTGCAAAAGTTTTAATCGATTTGAGCGTAAGGATATCGAACGGATGAAAGCGCTATCCGAAGCTTTCCCGGGATCAGCCTTGATTTTTGCCACCCTAAATAGCGGACTGCAAGCGACAGAACTGAAGTTAATCCGAAGCTTGGCGGTTGCAGAAAGGAAAAAGAGACTACGCGGTAAATCGAGCAGCCCCATTATTCTATTAACTGACACTGAACTTTTCTCTCATCGTATTTATGAAAACTGGAAGAAAAAGGGTGGTATATACGAGCGCTTCAGCCAACGGAGTTTTGAGCTGAACGAGTTATCAACTCTTGCTGATGCTACTCAGCAGATCTATCTCCAGCTTCCGGCATGGTTCGAGTGGTCGCATACGGAATGGAATAAGCGAAGACAGAAGCAGGCAACCAAGAAAACAAATAGCTAAAAGATTTTCCATTGATACAGGATTAACAAGAGAGAAGGCCCAACAATCTCTTTCAGCGGAGCGCAAAAAACCACGCCCGCTGAAGAGTACGTTGGGCACTGAAGAGCAATAAGGAAAAACAATGAAAACTCATCACGGTCTCGCAATCAAGACGATTAACGTAGAACGCTTATTTGGCCTTCACAATTACACCTTGTCTGTTCCAAAGGAGAAGGAAGAAGCAGGTAAAATTATCATTTTATATGGAGACAATGGTAGTGGCAAGTCGACCATTCTCAAATTGGCTTTCCATCTGCTGGCCCCGGAGGACGATGAAGGGCACAAGAGCACTGCTGCTCCCGTCCCATTCAAGCTCTTCGGGATTGAGTTAACAGATGGATCGAAGATTTCAGCTGAACGTTCAGGAAGAAACCTCAATGGCCCATTCTTGATGCGTATTAAACGACCACGAAAGAAGGAGGCAAAAGTAGAGTTCGTTTCTGATGAAAAATTCAGAGTCAGGCCGACGTCAAAAAAACACAATGTGGAGATACATACCTTTCTCGCGAAACTTAAAGAACTGCAACTTTGTCTTTATATGTTATCTGACGACCGCCAAATCCATCTCGCAGGAAAACACGATAGGCGAAATAAGTTAGTCAGGGACTTAGAATTCCCCGATGATGAGATTTATTGGGATCCAGAAATACGTTTTCGGGCTAGTCGACATGCTGGTTTGGATCCAGAGAAAATTGCTCAATATCTTCTGGTCCAATCAATAAGAAGGGCAGAGGGGTGGATACAAAGTCGTGCGATGATTGGCTCCTCGATCGGAGAATCGAGCGTTAACTCCCTATATAATGAAATACTACGACGACTTGTCGCTTTGCCTCAGGATCAGCGGGTTGATACCACATCAACCAAAAAATCAATCGAGAAACGTGTCTCAAAGCTAGAGGCAGAGTGCAAGAAGTTCGCACAATATGGCATAATTCCGGAATTCCAAGGTTCAGAGATACTGATGGCAGTTGGCGAGGCACTGGGGCGACACTTGGGAATCATTGCGAACGTGCTTAATCCGTACCTCGAAAGCATCGAAAAGAAACTTGAGGCTTTGTCAGAAACGCATCAGCGAGTGGATTCATTCGTTACAGTGGTCAACCGCTTTCTTACCAACAAATCACTCTCTTTTGATCTGCACTCTGGACTCGCAGTCACAGCAGCCGATGGGACAATTCTAACTCCACAGATGCTCTCCTCGGGAGAACGACATCTGTTTCTGCTGTTTTGCAACAGCATTGTTGCTATAGATAGGCCAAGCATCATGATAATTGATGAGCCAGAAATCTCACTCAATGTCAAGTGGCAGCGAACCCTTCTTTCTTCCCTTCTCGAGTGTATCGGAGACAGCCCGGTACAGTACATTTTCGCAACGCACAGTTTGGAACTTCTCTCCCAGCACCGAAATCGTGTTGTAAAACTGGAAGATTTGTCAAAGGTGTAGATCGAATGGATATAAGAAAGGAAATCGAAGAACTCATCGCGCTCTATTCGCTTGAACCAAATTTGAAGGATGTATATGTCGAGGGTACCTTCGATAAGCGCCTTCTTGAGTGGTTTTTTGGGGATCAGGATATTTCGGGAGTGTGCGTCTATACCATCGATGCCATCAATGTTCCAGATGACCTCCTTGTTCGGCATGGTCTCAATGGGGGAGGCAACCGGTCTCGCATTATTGCGCTCTCTAATGAACTATCTACTCATTTACCGCGGGACCGCTGTATCGTCTGCATAGCAGATCGTGACCAAGAAGACTATTTGCCCTCAGGACATCGAAACGTTTATTTGGAGTTTACGGATTACACATCATCTGACCTTTATCTATTCCAGCAACGAATACTGCGGAAGCTGATAGCTCTCGTTCTAGGTGGTTTCCCCCTCAGCGCGGAAGAACTCATGCATGAACTTATGGTTGTTCTCGAAGAGGTCTTCTTGATCCGTCTATCCAATATGGCACTAGAGTGGAACATGCAGTGGATTCCTTTCGTCAGGTATGTTCATATTAACGATCATTTTATATTCACGATAGACCGATTCATCAAGGCCTATCTCCAGAAAAATGACAGGTGGAATCAACGAGAGGAATTCGAACAAAAGAGAAGTGAACTCCGTGCTCATTTGCAAGACGATCCTCGTCGCAGCATAAGGGGACATGACCTTATTGAACTGCTGCACTATGTTGTTAAGAAGCTCAAAAGGTCTCGCCGCTTTGGAGATACGAATACCTTTCAGGGCGCATTCACGGGCTGTCTTGAAGCCAAAGACATACGGGACGAAAGGCTGTTTCAGCGTTTAGCGGAACTATAAATAGGGAATGGGGTCAGACCTAGATCATTGATTAATGAGGGGACGCACCCCTTATTTAAGGAGTGCTCCCCGGCCGTATCTTCCATCGATTGGCATTAACCGTCTGTTGTTTAAGAGATTTTTTATGGAACTATTTCTCAAAATCACATACGGGCTTTCCTGATATGGGTATTCAGCTTATTTGCCGCCTTCCTGGAAAGCCTAATCGACAACCACCGGTTATGATATCTGTAACTCAGGCGTTTTAGAGATATGACAGTGGCAAGCTATCTGGAAACCACGTTTTTCATATTCTAATTTAAAAAACGTTTCTCCACAGTTTTAATGAATGCCGAAGTTTCCGGTTAGTACCTAAGATGATCGATTTTTAATCAAAAAAAACCCACCCGAATGGGTAAGTTTGTGGTATAAATAAAGAAAACGATTTTCAACTACTAACCACAAAACAAACCCAATGGGTGGGAGATGATTATGGCAGATTATAGCACAGGCAAAACAAAAAGCAACCGAATTATTAATGACGTAGAAGTGACTACAGACGTTCTTAGCAGCCGGGCTGGATTGGCTTTGTTTGTTCGATATCTGAGAAATATTGTTTTGTTCCCTTATTTGGAGGATCTTTTTTGTAAGATACGAAAGAGCCGCAAGGGTCAAGAGATTTCCGAGATTTTCAAACAACTCTTCTGTTTTTTCATGGATGGAACAAGCCGACATCTGGTCTACTTTGATACCCTTAAAAAAGATGAGGGTTATGCCGGCAGTATTGAGATTGATCCTGAGAATATGCTTTCCTCCCATGCGGTAAAGCGCTTTTTTGGCGCTATTTGGTTGCCCTGGACGTTCATGTTCCGTAAGGTTTTGCAGAAGCTTTTTTTGTGGCGTCTTCATATTGTTAAGCCGTTGGTAATTGTACTTGGTTTGGATACCATGGTCATGGACAATAATGAAGCGCAAAAGCGTGAGGGCGTCAAGCCAACGTATAAAAAGGAGAAAGGCTTTCAGCCTCTTCAGATGACATGGGCAAGATTTGTTATAGATGCGATTTTTCGTAGTGGGGATAAGCATTCCAATCATGGCGACAGTGTTGAGAAAATGGTACGGCGAATCGTTGAATTGATCCGCAAGCATTATCGGCAAGATGTACCTATTGTCATCCGTATGGATAGTGGATTTTTTGATCAGGAGCTGTTTAAGATATTTGAATCTTTGAGGATTGGATATATTTGTGGCGGGAAGCTCTACGATGACATCACAATCTATGTGGGCAGCGCTGATAAATCTTTTTGGGGTCGTTATGAGAACAAGGATCAGGTTTGGGATTATGTTGAGTTTGGGGATCGTCGTGGAAACTGGAAGAGGTTCCGTCGCGCGATTTTTTGTAGTCCCAAATATGAGGACAAACAGATGCTTTTGAAGTTTGCCCGGCCTGATACAGTGATTTACACCAATTTGGGGATGGGAGAAACGATAGATGACGGACTTCGTAAGGCCGGAATGGAAAAACTGTTGACCCCTGAGGGGATTATCGAAACGCACCATGGACGAGGATGTGATGAGTTGGTTCATAGGGCTTTGAAAGATTTTAGCAGTGAGCAACTCCCTTTTAAGCGCTTTTATCAGAACGCTGCGTTTTATTACACTATGCTGATTGCTTTCTTCCTTTATGAAGCATTTAAGGAGGATGTGTGTGTGCCTGTGATCAAAATTAGTAGTTACGCAACGACACTGAGAAGAAGAATCCTTGATATTGCTGGAAAGATTGTCAGTCATGCCGGTAAAATTACCCTAAAAATCACTACCTCTACCTGGGAAAATCTCAACTTCCATCAATTATGGCTTAACAGTAAAAATCCAATTCAGATTAACAGGGCATAACATACCAATACACTTTGATTTATCAGGAATAAGCAAACAGTTTCGGTGAAGTATGCCCAAAAATGGCCATATTTATTTGTTGATACGTTTTTGCTTCTCAATTCATATCGATTATTGATAAAATTCACTCTGAATTTAAAAGTTGCCAGTAAATAAGAGCTGAAAGCATAGAAAATTTATTGAAATACTACTTCAGTAAAAACAATCGCTCATTTTAGGTAGTAGATAATGCCAGGCTGCTGCTGGATAACATTACAAATTGCATGTTATTCAGAAACTTTTAAACTCTAATAGCCAAGAAAAAAACTATATAATCACTGGATAGCTCCGCTGCGCGGAGCTATCCAGCAGATGAGGAGCGCGACTTGATGTTCACCCCAAAAAGTGGACACAAAGTTAAGCTGCTAATTTCATCAATTCGAACTGATCTGGTGAGAGACCTCCCAGGGCAGAATGAATTCGTTTTCGGTTATAAAAGATTTCAAGGTATTTAAAAATACTTTTTTTGGCTTCATTTCGGGTTTTATATTTTTCATGATAAATGAGTTCCGTCTTTAACGTACCAAAGAAACTTTCTGTTATGGCATTATCATAGCAGTTACCTGTTTTGCACATACTTTGTAGATAACGATTTATATTTAACAGCTCTTTGAAAGAACGGCTACAATATTGGCTACCGCGGTCTGAGTGGACAATGAGTCCTGATACCGGTTGTCGATGGCGCCAAGCTTGCTTGAAGGCATTTATAACCAGCTGATCGGTAATACGATGGCTCATGGACCATCCGACAATGCGCCGTGAGCAGGCATCCAAGAAAACGGCCAGGTATAACCAGCCCTCTCGGGTCCATATGTAGGTAATGTCGGACGTCCAAAGCCGATCCGGCGCTTTGGCTGTAAAATTACCTTTAATCAAGTTATCAGCCATTTGACGTTTATGGGCCGAGTGGGTGGTCACCTTAAATTTGCGTTTTATTTTAGACCGGATGCCGTTTATCCTCATTAAGCGCGCCACCCGTTTATGATTGCATTTAATTCCGCATTGTCTCAGGGCATCGGTAATTCGAGGACTGCCATAAATACGGTTACTCTCATCGTAAATTTGCCGGATCTTGGATATCAATTTTTCATTGTCATGCTGCC
Organism: uncultured Desulfobacteraceae bacterium; assembly: GCA_964492995.1. Lineage (GTDB taxonomy): Bacteria > Desulfobacterota > Desulfobacteria > Desulfobacterales > UBA11574 > S5133MH16. Next base: position 28,591 of record CAZBOB010000039.1, read on the forward strand.
TTTTGCTTTTAGCACGGCGCAACCAACTGTAATATCCGCTATGAGACACCGAAAATACTCGGCACATCTCCTCGACTCCATAACTGGAGCGGTGCTCTGCTATGAACGCGTATATCGATCCGGGTCGGTTGAGAAGATGGCCACCGCTTTTTTTAATATGTCACGTTCGCGTTTGACACGTTCAAGTTCTCGTTTGAGGTCTCGCACCTCCTCTTCAGGTGGTTTTAAACGACCTTTGCCTGGAAAGGCATGTTCCGGATCTTGGGTCATTTCACGAACCCAGCGGGAAACAATATTACTACCAATACCCAGATTTCGTTCGACTTCGGCAGCCTTAAGGCCTTCTTCAACGACTAATTTTACAGCTTCTTCTTTAAAGGCTTTGTCGTAAGTACGACGTTTTCTGTTTTTGGCCATGGACACACCTCCTTGCTATAATATAAATTAAGCTTTTCGGTGTGTCCACTAAATGGGGGTAACCCCAACTCTCTCTCGTTAACAAAATTATCAGGTAAACCAACAGACACGCTATCAAGGCAGATCGAGACAGACGCGTTTTGACGCGTTCCTCATCTGCTGGTTAGGCAAGGATAAAAAATGGACAATCTTCTATCAGGATTATTCGGCGCTATCATAGCTACATTATTAACTGTATTGTATCTTTATTTTACGGAAAAGATTAGACGTCGCTACGAAGTCTATTTGGAGGTTGTAACATACTTAGACGAGATTTATATAAGGCTCCAGGCTATTTTTTCTTACACAAACAAACAATATGATGGTTTTGCAGAATTGTATTTCGATGCAACAGGACTTACGCAAGAGGATATTTATAAGGCAAATCTAAAAGTAATAGAGTTGATTCTATCACACGGTATACGAAGGAAAGTAGCTGCTGAATACGGTAAGGGTCAAATACTAATCGATTTAGTCGAATTGCTTGATCTCTTAAAACGTATCTACAATGAATTATTTACCGCTTCAAAAGCTGCCTGGATAGTCAATGAATTTATGGAAATTAATGATCTTTTTCGTAAAGAAGTCGACCCTTTAAGGACCAGATTACAGGATCAACTGATGCGTGAGTTATCAGCAATAAATATTATAAAGCAACTTCTTGACAGTTTAAAGAAACCTATTCTGCATCGTAATAAGTAATGTGCCTAACCACCGCGTTAACTCTGAGCGGGAAACATGAGCAGTAGAAGCCTCTAGTTGTCTTTCTCAACCAACTCGCATCTGCTACTTCATCATTTGTTTCCCGGCAGGTTACGCAGACCGTTACGGATACTGCTATAAAAGACAGGAATTTCAAGCCTAAAATTTTTACAGATATCACAATGCCTACTAAATAGTTTATAGCCCAAATACTGGCAAGTATCTTAAATTTGAGGACATTACATTTTACAACTTGTCTGTATATCATTACAATTTTCATGATAAACAGAACTGTATAATCACTGGATAGCTCCGCTGCGCGGAGCTATCCAGCAGATGAGGAGCGCGACTCTCGTTAACAAAATTATCAGCTAAACCAACAGACACGCTATCAAGGCAGATCGAGACAGACGCGCTACGACGCGCTCCTCATCTGCTGGTTATGGTTGAATGGAAGGTAACAGATGAAAACTCAAAGGCTTATTTCAGAATGGAAGGAATGCCGTGATACTATTGGGAGGTTTGATAATTATTTACTTCGCCTACGGCTTCTCGGTTTTTCCATTTTTACACTTCTATTTACAGCAATAGTAGGTGCTGCTGGCATAAAAATAGGGCAATCGTCGATCACACCAGAAGCCTTGTTATTTGCCATTTTAACCCTCTCATTATTTGTGTTGGCGATTTATATTCTAGATAGATATTACGAAAGAATGCTTTTAATTGCAGTCTATAGGGCATCTCGCTTAGAAGCTTATAGATTAGAAGGTTTTCGTATAGAGTTAACTACCGAAATAGAATTTCAAAAAGAAAGGATCACAAAAAAGAGGTATAGATACAATTTTTTAAAAGCGTCAAATATGGTAAATTTTGTTTAGGAAATAGGGGACGTACATTAGTTTATAAGTTGACATGCGTAAAGGTCTTTTGATATGGGAGTCATATGCCACGTAAATCAAGAATAGATACACCAGGGGCTCTTCATCACATTATAGCCAGAGGCATTGACCGCAAAAACATATTTAAGGATGATAAGGATAGGGACAACTTCTTAGAACGGCTGGGTGCTATCATAGAAGAGACCCAGACGCATTGCTTTGCCTGGGCATTAATTCCGAATCATTTTCATTTACTCATGAAGACGGGGGCAACCCCAATCTCTACAGTGATGCGTCGATTGCTCACCGGTTATGCAGTTTCTTTTAATAGACGTCATCGTCGATATGGCCATCTTTTTCAAAATCGTTATAAATCGATTCTATGCCAGGAAGATACCTATCTTTTAGAGTTAGTTCGATACATTCATTTAAATCCCCTGCGTGCTGGCATTGTAAATAATTTGAGGACATTGGATAAGTATCGGTATTGCGGTCATGCCGTGATTTTAAAAAAGCGAAAGAACAACTGGCAAAATACGGAATATGTTCTTAGAATGTTTGCAAAGAAAGTTTCAAAAGCCCGCAACCGTTATCGAGAATTTGTTAAAAAAGGTATGGCCCAGGGAAAACGGCCC
>CAZBOB010000040.1:0-18957 GCA_964492995.1 uncultured Desulfobacteraceae bacterium
GTGTATAAATCCTATATGAGAAATTCGTTACAACCGTTTCCCTAAAATAGTGCGTTAACAAATTGGACGGAATCAAATTCCTGCAAATCCTCAATGGTTTCACCAATGCCGATATATTTTAAGGGGATTTCAAGCATACGGCATATGCTGACAACGATTCCGCCCTTGGCGGTTCCATCAAGTTTTGCAAGGGCGATTCCTGTGACGTCAAGGGCATCATTAAACAGCTCGGCCTGTGAAATGGCGTTTTGGCCGGTTGTGGCATCGAGAACAAGAAGAATTTCATGAGGGGCTTGAGGAAGTTTCTTTGAAATAGCGCGCTTTATCTTTTTAAGTTCTTCCATCAGGTTTTTTCTTGTGTGAAGCCTCCCGGCAGTATCTACAAGAACAACATCCGCACCTCTTGCCATGGCCGCTTCAATTCCGTCATATGCAACAGCAGCGGGATCTGACATTTCCTGATGTTTTACAATTTCTACACCTGCTCTTTGAGCCCATATCCCGAGCTGTTCGATTGCCGCCGCCCGAAAAGTGTCGGCGGCGGCGATGATAACCTTTTCTCCCGAAGCCACAAATTTTGCCGCCAGCTTTCCGATCGTCGTTGTTTTACCCACGCCGTTTACACCGATCACCATAATAACGTGAGGTCTGGTCGTAATTTTTTGTGGGGCAGGTTTTTCCGAATTCAGTATGGCAAGTATTTTTTCTTTAAGCGCCTTTTTGAGCTGATCGGCGCCGGATATTTCTGAAGATCTTTTTGAAATGCTTTGTATAAGATCCATGGCAGTCCGGACACCAATGTCCGAAGTGATGAGAAGTTCTTCAAGTTCCTCCAGCAATTCATCGTCAATTTTCCGGTTGCCTGCAAACAACTCGTTAATATCTGTTGAAAGAACTTTGTGGGTTTTTGAGAGGCCCTTTTTCAGGCGGTTTAAAAAACCGGTCGATTTTTCCTGACCCTCCTCCGTTGAGAAAGGCGGAAGCGTATGGTCTTGAGTTTTGGTTTCGGGTTGAGATGCTTCTTGGGCAGGAATGGTTTCCCTGCCGGGAACCGGTTCCTTATGCTTTGCATCTTTGTTCTTTTTAAACCAGGTGAATGCCATAACGAAATTTATCCTTCTGCCTTCTGCAGGTTTACCGAAACAATTTTCGAAACCCCCTTTTTTTCCATAGTGATTCCGAATAGGGTATCGGCAAATTCCATGGTCCTTTTATTGTGGGTGATCATAATTATTTGAGATTTATCTCCAATGATCTGAAGCAGATCATTGAAGCGAAAAACATTCGTATCATCAAGAGATGCATCAATTTCGTCCATAAGACAGAAAGATGCCGGCTTAATTAAAAAGATGGAAAAGATCAATGCGATGGCTGAAAGTGCTTTTTCTCCCTGGGAAAGAAGGCTCATTCTTGTCAGTTTTTTTCCCGGAGGATGAATCATGAACTCTACACCGGTTTCAAGGGGATCGTTCGGCTCTGTCATGATGAGTTTGGCGGAGCCGCCTTCGAAAAGACGGGGGAACACCTCATTCAACTTATCATTGACACTATGGAATGTCTTTATAAATCGTTCCTGTGTGATCCGGTTTATCTTCTTGACAACTTTATGAAGGTCGTCGATGGCCTTTACAAGATCGTCACGCTGTTCATTAAGAAAATCAAAACGATCTTTGAGCTGTTCATACTCCTTTATTGCGCCAAGATTGACATCTTCGATACTTGCAATTTTTTTTCTGAGCCGGAAAAGTTTATCTTCCATATCATCTATGGATGTGTCCGGGAAATTTGCCGTATTGTCAAATTCTGATTTAAATACCGATAACGGACTGTGATAGGTTTCTTCCAGGCGGTTGGCGATGTTTTCCCGTTTAATGTGCCGCTCTGATTGTTCAAGCTCAAGCAAGCGAATTTTCTGCACGATTTTTTCCCGCCGGGTCTGTATGTCCGATATGATATTGTCACTCTTTCTCAGCTTTGTGTCGATGGCAGTGTAAACCTCCTCATTTTTCTCCAGTGCTTGCTCAAAGCGCTTCATATCTTCATACCTGCCGGAAAGCATCTGTTCATATTCTTCTATTTTTTGTTTAAGAGAGATCCTTTTTTGTTTTTTTTGGGAAATATCCCGGGAAAGCTGTTCGAGTCGTTTTATCCCATCATTATGATATTCTTTAAGCCGCCTTAAGGTGTTATTATTGTTTTCCAGTTTGGCGGTTAACGAGGTCAGTTTAAGCTTCAGATCGACGATTTTCTGATCAAACGCTTCCATTTCAGATGAAACAGCGGCGATTTGTTCCAGTTTTTCAGAGACCCTTTCCTGAGCATTCTTAACTTGATTTTCGACGTTCTCAACCGCCTCGTTGTATCTGGCCATTTCTTCATCAATATCGCTCTCTTCGTGCAGAAGACGTTCCTGCTCCAGACGGACGATTTCAAGATGTCTTTGGGCGTGTTTAAGGTCCTCGGTTGCTTTGTAAAGGTCCTTTTCCGCTTCGACTTCGTGGTGCTCGGCTTTTTTCTTTAAAGCCTGAAGTTTTTGCAGGTCGCTTTCAATGCCCCAAACTTGAGATTCCAAATCTTTTTGATCCTGACGGGCGGTTTCATATTCCTGATTTAATCTTTGAATCTCAAGCTCTATGTTTTTAATCTCCTGCTTTTTTGCAAGGATTTGTGATAATTTTTCCTTACTGCCGCCAACCATGATGCCCTGATGGGAAATTAGATCGCCGTCTTTGGTAACAATGGTCTGCCATACGCCATTGCTGTTAAATATCTTTATGGCCTCTTCAATATCAGCGGTAACGACCACATGCCCTAAAAGCGCTTCTGTTACCTTTTCAAACCCCTCTTTAACAGCAACATGGTTCAACAGCCTTTTTTGAGCGTCGGGTTTTCCCATGCTGTCACACCCTATGCCTTTGACAGACGAGACAGGGATAAAGCCTCCGCGTCCCTCACCGGTTGTTTGGAGATAGTCGATGGAGCCAAGGCCTGCTTTTTGATCCTTGACAAGAATGTACTGTAATGATTCTCCAAGAACCGCTTCCACCGCAGTTTCATAGGAAGGTTTCGGTTCCACGATGTCCGCCATCAGTCCTAAAATACCATTACTGTCATCGATTTCTAATTCTCCCGGCGAAACACCGTCTTTATCGGCCCTGTTTTTTTTCATTATGGCTCGAACGCCGTCTTTGTACCACTCGAAATTGTCTTCCATTTTCTTTAACGCCGTATAGGATGACCTGGCCTGGTTTCTCTCAAGATCAACGGTTTGAACCCGTTTAACCTGCTCTGCAAGAGATTTGTTTTTTTCTTCAAGCTGTTTCTTGACCCTGTTAAGACGATCATTCAAATCATGGATCTCTTTTTTATATGAATCAAATTTTTGTTGGACCGTTACTTTTTTCTCCCGGAGTTTTTCCACTTTCTGTTGGGTTAAGGCTTCTTCTTCATCTTTGATTTTAAGTCGTCTTTTAAGACTTTCTTTGTTGCTCGTAGCGTTTTGATAGATATTTTTGTATTGGGCTTCCCGGGCCACCAGATCCATTAGATCTGCCTTACATGTTTCAAGTTCTTGATTCAACACGGAGACTCGATCTTTAATGTTTTGCGAGGCTGATCGGTCCCGATCGATGGTCGACCTTACGGTCTCTATTTTACCATGAATGTTTATATTCTGGCTTTCAACCTGAGCCACTTCGGACGTTAAGTTCCGGTTCTTCTCTTCAAGCTTGCTGTGAGCAGACTCAAGTTCTCCACATTCGCTCATCAGCCGTTCCACATCTTTACGAAAGTGGTCTATATCATTTTCCATGCGGTCGATATTGCGCTGGCTTTCGAATATGCGGGATTTTTGGTTCGAAATCTCCTGATTTTTCTCCGAGCGCTGAAACTTGATCTTTTCAACTTCGGCATCGAGCTTTTTCAATCGGGTTGTATCTTCAACGTCTGTATCCTTTAAATTTGTTAATACCCTGTCGGCTTCATCAATTTTATGAGTGTATTCATTATAGTAATGCAGGGAAATGCCGATATCGAGTTCCCTGATGCGCCTTTGATGCTTTTTATACCGTTCGGCCTTTTTGGCCTGACGTTTAAGGCCGGCCATCTGACGTTTTATTTCCGCAATGATGTCTGTAACCCGCAAAAGGTTCTGGTTTGTAGCCTGGATTTTACGGAGAGCTTCCTTTTTACGGGTCTTATACCGTGTAATTCCTGCTGCTTCTTCAATAAAAACTCTTCTTTCTTCGGGTCCGGCATCCGTAATTACGCCGATATTTCCCTGTTGTATTACGGAATAGGATTTGGTCCCCATACCGCTTCCCATAAAGATATTATGTATATCTTTAAGCCGGCATTGTTGTTTGTTGATGAAGTAGGCGCTTTCTCCGGACCGGTAAAGGCGCCGGGTTAACATGATTTCGGTAAAGTCGTTGAACTCTTCGGGAGCATCGCCGTTGTCGTTTACAAGGGTTAAGGAGACTTCTGCCATATTCAATGCCGGTTTTCCGTTTGTACCTGAAAATATCACGTCTTCCATGGATTTCCCACGGAGCTGCTTCACACTCTGTTCTCCCATAACCCATTTTATTGCATCTACGACATTGCTTTTGCCGCAACCGTTCGGACCCACAACCGCAGAAATACCTGGAGGAAATTCAATACTGTTTTTTTCAATAAAGGATTTAAATCCATTGAGTTCCAGTTTTTTTAGTTTCATGCGATTAAATCTCCTGTTTCACCAAAATTTTGCAAGCCTCGTATCGGCCGGATATGCGAAACGTCAATACCTGATTATACGTCTCGGAAATTCTATAACTTCTCGAGAATACATGTTTTTTTAATGCAATATGTTTATGCCATCAGAATGGAATGCTGGAATGCTGGAATATTGGGGGTAAAGGCGGAAACAAACCATTTTAATTGTAAAAAACTCCTTTCCTTCAACTTCGTTCAGGACAAGCTTACCCATCATTCCATTACTCCATCATTCCACTATTCCAATTGGGGCGAAGCCCCTAAGTTCAATTATTCTAGATTTATTCTTTGTGTCTTTGTGCCTTTGGTGTAAGTGTTTTTTGATTCCGGTTTTGTCCAGATTAGATTTAACCATAATAAATAACAGGAATTAATCAGCTTGTAAAGGGAAAAACACAACGGACGGTATAATTTTAGCTGTCTGAGTACAATATGTGGTGGAATATACGTATTTTTCGTTTGGTCCTTCAAAGAAAAAACTATTCTTTATGGAATTAATAATAACAAGCTGCTATATGTGCAAGGCATTTTTTTTTGTTGGATCGCCAAGCGTGGCTTTCCCGGCCCGGCCCGGGCAACCTAACCCGAATATTTTTATGAAATATTCGGGTTAACGAGTTTAGAGAATAATTATAGTCATAAAATAGCAAATCGCAATAGGGTATGTCACATTGTCCGGATTAATAAAAAAATACTGGTTCATTGCAGGACTTGTCCTTGTTTTTACGATAACTGTTGCCGATACGACCGAAACGGTTTCCGGTATTGGAAGGTGGTTTAAAATGCATCGGGGGCCCGATGCCGTGATTGTTCTGATATTCTTTTTTTCCGGTTTGATATTGAATGCCCGGCAGATACGGTCAGGGCTGATGGATATAAAAGGTATTACAATTGCCCTGGCAATCATTTTTCTCGTTTCGCCGATAACCGGGGCATTATTCGGCATGGCGTCTCTGGATACCGGGATCAAAATTGGGATTTTTCTGGTGGCGGTGATGCCCTCAACATTGAGCAGCGGTGTGGTAATGACCGGGGCTGCAGATGGAAATATGGCGCATGCACTGGTGATAACCATACTGGCCAACGGGCTTGCGGTTTTTACCATCCCTGTTGCGCTATCGCTCCTTTTAAATCTGGTTGGCGGAACCGCTGTTGTTTCCATTGACAAGCCGGCGATTGTTATGAAGCTCGGATTTTATGTCCTCTTACCCCTTTGCACCGGTTTGACAATAAAGTTTTTCACAAAATCTTTTATTGATCGATTTGTCATAAAACTGCAAGTGTTGAACCAGTTCTTGGTCTTGGGAATCGTTTGGATGGCCATATCATCGGCGAAAGGCGCGATCATGGGCACCGGGGGGTCGGTTGGCATCATTTTTTTACTGGTATTGGGTTTCCATGGAATACTTTTGAGTTTCGCAGGCCTTTTCAGTAAATTATTAAAACTGGGCAGAGGCAGGAGAGAAGGCGTTATCTTTATGGGCAGCCAAAAAACTCTGCCCCTTTCGGTCATTTTGCAGGTTTCCCTTTTCCCGCAATACGGACTGGCCCTTGTGGTCTGTGTGCTGCATCATTTGGTGCATCTTTTAATGGATGGATATCTGGTTGGGAGGTTTAGAAAGGTTGAAGATTGACGATTAAAAATTTAAGAAAACAGGACAAACGCATTTGAGTTCTAATACAGGGAGAACGCTCCACGACGGCGTATATCTCTTTCCAACCGACTGAAACTTGTGCTTAAGCACCCGTAAGCCCGAGCCGCGCCAGAGTTATTAAGAACAATTCGTCGCTAAATTATCCCATTGATTTTTTAAGTCATAATTTCATTCGGCTCGGGCTAACGCGTGCTAAAGCCCTTCAAACAGTCAGTCGGTTTCCAAGAGAAACACGCCGTCGCTACGCTGCACTGAAATCAATTATGTTTACCCTGTTTAAGAAAATGAAAAACTTGACACAAACATTATAGAGTAGATATTATCATTGATGAATTCGTAAAAGTCCTTTTTTTGACTTTTTACGAGAGCATCGGTTTTCATATGATAACCTGTAATGGAGCGATACCATGGAAGATAAAGACCTCATCAGTATCGAAGACCTCCTGAAAAATCCCGAAGTCAAAAAAGCTGCCGACAATATTAATCAGGAGCTGATTGAACGAAGAAAATACATTCCTCCTAAATGTGACGTATTTACAAGTTCCTATACGGTGTTGAAGGATAAAGATGATTTTAAATTCAGTATTGACAGGGAAGCCCGCAAACAGTTGCCGGACATTATAGACAACAAAGTTCAATCTATTGTGGGACTGGATTCCGCCGAAGAATCCTTCAAAAAAAGATACAGTAAAAAATATACGATCGGTATTGTGTTTTCAGGCGGTCCTGCTCCCGGAGGACATAACGTCATCGCAGGGCTTTACGATGCTGCAAAAAAGGCCAATCCCCAAACCAAAATATTCGGTTTTATCCTCGGTCCGGACGGGATCATTGAAAATGAAGCCATTGAAATAACCGGTTCTCTTGTTGATTCATACAGAAATCTGGGCGGGTTTACCATGATAAAAACCGGCCGCGCTAAAATAGATACAAAAGAGAAAATGGCTCTTTCAAGAGAGACCTGCAAAAACCTGGGTCTGGATGCCCTTGTCATTGTCGGTGGTGATGATTCAAATACCAATGCGGCATTTTTGGCACAGGAATTAATCCAAGACCGTATCCAGGTCATCGGGGTTCCCAAGACCATTGACGGCGATATACAGGTAAGAGACGCGGAAGGGAAAGTTTTGTGCTCCATGTCCTTTGGTTTTCATACGGCTGCCAGGGCCTTTGCCAACGCTATCTCCAATTTGTGCACAGACAGCAGTTCCGATGTAAAATACTGGCATGTCTGCAAGGTCATGGGAAGAGTCGCCAGCCATCTGGCACTTGAGGTTGCTTTGCAGACCCATGTCAATATGACCCTTATCGGTGAGGATCTATCCGATTACATCGATAATGAAAGAATCCAAAAAGCTGAAAAACAAGGGACCGTGGATTATCATGCCTATGGAATGACGTTAAGACACCTTTCCCGTGTAATTTGTGACGGCATTGTCAGGAGAGCTGCTGTGGGAAAAAACTACGGCGTGATTGTAATACCGGAAGGCGTTTTGGAATTTATCAATGAAATACAAATTTTTATCCTAAAGCTGAACACAATCATTGCGGAATATAATCAAACCCATGACACGAATTTTCACGCAGATTTTCCGGTTCTTGAAGATAAGCTGGAATACCTGAGGCGTATGGCCAGGTTCGAAAGGGAAGGTGCTTCTTTTTCCATATGGAATACACGGGATGATGAGCTGTTCAATGATATTCCTGATTTTTTTCAGGAGGGCCTTCTCATGGAAAGAGACAGTCACGGGAATTTCCAGTTTTCGCAGGTTAAGACAGAAAAAGTTCTTATGGATCTGGTCAAAGATTACCTCAACATTTTAAAGGAGAATGGAACTTACAAGATCGGAATAGAAAAATCGTATTACCGGAAGACGCTTGAAAAAGAAGGTCTTGATCCGAATTACTTCGGGCCTATTCTTTTCAAAAACTATGATGATTCCGAGTTTTTCTTGATTAAAGCGTCCATTATATCCGCCAAAACCCTTAGACAGGCCCTGGAAAAGGAAGGTGTTATTTCAAAAGATGAAAAGATTCCTGCTCCTGTTGAAAAGATTTTTCAGAAATCGGTGCCGAAATTCAAAACACAGATTCATTTTTACGGTTATGACGGCAGGGGAAACGACCCCACCCGATTTGACTGCAATTATACGTATAACCTTGGACTAACGGTTTTTAGCCTTATCGCCAACGGTTCTACGGGACAAATGGCAGCCATAATGAATTTGGAAAAGGATTTTTCAAAATGGGAACCCATTGGGATTCCCATTGCCCCGCTCATGCACCTTGAAGAGAGGAAAGGAAAATTGGCTCTTGTCCTGGAAAAAAGTTTGGTTGATGTTAATTCCGCTTCTTTTAGAGTGGTAAAGGCATTTAGAGAGAAATGGCTTGCGGCGGTGCCGGGTGAAGATAGCTACAGAAGGCCGGGTCCCATAAGATTTACCGGAAAAAGTGAAGAAGACAGGCCCATCACACTGGTATTGAATGCACTGGATGGTTCCGGTTTATAAGTTCAACAAAGGAAGACGCCATGAAAATTAATTCATTAATGATTTTTGATCCCATCACCATAACGGAAAACGCCTCTATCCAGGAGGCAATCGAGCTTATGAAAGTTAATTCTATCCGGCATCTTCCTGTGGTTGAAACGGGTAACAGACTAAAGGGTTTTGTTACTCTTGCGGATTTGAAACAGGGCTTTCTCCCCTCCATGCTGGGAGATGTATCTCTTGCGGATTTGATCATAAGGAATCCTATTGTGGTTCGGCCCGATGATGACGTGGAGAGTGCGGCGCGACTCATTTATAAGCACAAAATCGGTGGGATGCCGGTTGTAAAAAACGACAAACTTGTCGGAATAATTACCGAGACGGACATCCTCCGGGCTTTTATTGACATGATGGGCCTGCTTACCGCCAGTTCCCGTATTGACCTGGTTGTTGGTGATGAACCGGGTGCATTCAGAAACGTTTCACAGATTATAAACGATAATGGCGGGGATATTATAAACGTTGGGATTACCGCACAAGAAATCAGTAAACGGGTATATTATTTTCGGCTTTCGGCCTGCAATACAACTGTTATCAAAAAAGCCCTGGAAAAGGAAGGCTACAAGGTTCTGGATGCCATGGATTAGTCCCCAGGCGGACCTGATCCGCCCGGCTCCATGATTTATTGAGATGTTACGTCGAAGCGAATTAACTTACAGATCCGCTTTTGAAAGTACTTGTTTTTCTTTTCTACGGATTTCATTTGCCAGATGCGTTATCTGTTTTGACACCTCATAAACAAACGAACGATCTTTTATCGAGCTTAAATTTATTTTAACATTATATAATGCAGACAGAGCCGCCGATCTTGCCGTCACGGCCGCAACCACTCCATCCGTAACAGCATTTTTGTACCCTTTTGTTACGGTTTCCCCTGCCAGATCAATGAGTTTAGAAGCATCCTTAGCCACACTCAAAGGGACGAGTGCCGCATGTTTTAGTCCATTTTCAATGGCCTCTTTTCTGCATTTTATTTCTTCTTCCGTGCGCCTGGGCAAGTTAAAGGCATCGATAACCCGTTTATAGGCATCCGAATCTTTATCGATATCTTGAATCAGTTTGTTTCTGTAAAGGGAAGCTTGTTTTGAAATTGCTTTCATTTCCTCTTCTACTTCAGCATAGGCTTGCTTCCCTATGGTTAAATTTGCCACCATTTCCACGAGACTTGACGCCGCAACGGCACTTAACGCAGCAATACTGCCTCCGCCTGGAACAGGATCGTCCGACGCAGTCTTTTCAAAGAATCTTTTTATGGCTAAGTCGGATAGCATAATCATACATACTGTTTTATTTGGTATGTTCTAAATTTTTTTCGCAACCGCTTTTTCCCGTTACCTTATCAAATATCAAGTTTCCTTTTTTAATTACTTTTTCAACGGTACTAACGCCGATATGATACGGAATGAATTTATATGACGGATACTCAAGAATAATCATATCGCCGATCTTTCCGATGTCCAGGCTTCCGGTTGTATCCGCCAGGTCGAGCGCTGCTGCACCGTTTATGGTTAATGCCGTAATGGCCTCTTCGATGCTGATGTTCATATAGAGTGTGGCTAATGCAAAAATCAAGGGGATTGATTCCGAAAAGCAGCTTCCGGGATTTAGGTCCGTTGCAAGGGCTACCGCACAATTCATATCAATCATGTATCGCCCTCTTGCGTATGGTTCCTTTAAGGAGAATGCCGTCCCCGGAAGCAATGTAGCGACAACGCCTGATTCGGCAATATCCATGATCCCTTTATCAGAAGCGTGAAGAAGATGATCCGCCGAAACCGCACCGATCTCCGCCGCCAATTCCGCTCCGCCCAAGGGCACCATTTCGTCTGCATGAATTTTTATTTTTAATCCGTTTTCTTTTGCCTTTAGTAACAGTCGCCGGGACTGCCGCACTGAAAAGACATTCTTTTCACAAAAAATATCACAAAATTCTGCAAGATTTCGATCCGTGACGTCGGGCATTACCTGTTCGATGATATAGTCGATGTAGGCATCTTCTCTTCCGGTATACTCTTGAGGCACTGCATGGGCGCCCATAAATGTTGCAACGATGTCAACAGGATGACGGTTGTTTAATTCCTTCATGGTTTCCAGCTGCTTTATTTCCGTGCCGTGGTCTAACCCATAGCCGCTTTTTCCTTCAACCGTTGTTACGCCGAATGACACCATAGAATCCAATCGCTTTCGTCCGGTTTCAATCAATTCTTCTTTTGTGGCCGCTCTCGTTTCCCTAACCGTATTAAAAATTCCCCCGCCTTTTTTCATGATATCCATGTAACTGTCACCGCGAAGTCTCCAAGAAAACTCTTCATCCCTGTAACCGGCGAAAACAAAATGTGTATGAGAATCAACAAACCCCGGCAAAACCGCCTTGCCCTGGGCATCTATGATCTCAAACCCTCTCGCATAAAAATCAGCGTTATGGGAAACGGCTAAAACATCTTTTGTTTTTCCTACTGCCTTGATAATACCTTCTTCAATAACCACCGTGCCGTCTTCAATAATATGCAGATCTGACATCTCTTTTCCCTGCTTGGCGTTAAACGAACTGCAGGTAACCAGCTGCGAAGCGTTCTTGATAACTAAATTTCCGCTCATGGGTTTTTTCTCCTAAGATGTCTTTACAAAACCGGATGTTTTATAAAGGGATCACTCCATGATTCTTCTCTCCAACACTTGCGCCATGGAAAAATTTTCCATGCCCAGATAATAGACGGCGGTATCTATTAATGCTTCCATGGGCACGAGACCGACAATTTCACTGCCGGCAACGGTTACGCCGTATGTTGCGGCTTCCATTTTAATGAGTTCAAATGACCGGTAAAGGGCTGTTTTGGTATAATCCGTCATATTCATTGACACCTGGACCATATTTCTTTCTTTTAATGCGACGCCCATGGCTTTACAATATCGCAACCCCCCGCTCATGTGCCGGACTTTTTTAGCGATATCATTGGCGATTGCAAGGCGGTCTGTACGTAAATTTACGTTAAAGGCAACCAACGGCATTCTGGCGCCGACAGCGGTTACACCGGCAGTGGGATGGATTTTAGCGGGCCCGAAATCAGGCGTCCATTCCGGTTGTTTGATTTTATCCGCCATTGCTTCAAACTGGCCTTTTCTGATATCCGAAAGGTTTCGTCTTTCCGGGCGGCTGGCGGATTCCTCGTATAAAAATACAGGCAGATTATATTTTTCAGAGATTTCTTTGGCAACTTTTCTTGAAATATCTACTGCTTCTTTCATAGAGACTTTTTTAACCGGGATAAATGGAACCACATCCACTGCCCCCATTCTGGGATGCTGCCCTTTATGCGTTCTCATATCAATCCCCTCGATGGCTGAGCCCAGGGCCTCCATCAGGGCGGTTTTTAAAGGGCCGGGCTCTCCGACAACGGTTACCACCGTCCGGTTATGATCTGAATCGCTCTGATAATCCAGAAGCCTGACCCCTTGTTTTCCCCGAAAAGAATTGACAATGGTTTCTATTTTTTCCAGATCTTTGCCTTCACTAAAATTCGGTACGCATTGGATGATTTGTTTCATGCCTGACATAGTGTTGTTCCTCTTTATTTAAGGGTCGGGGTGTTTTTCTTATAAAGCCTTGGAAATAGCGTAATGAATGATCAGCAGCGAAATCATACACTGTTCGAGTTTGTATGATGTAGTCGCTGATTATTCATGGAGCTATTCAATCGAAAAAACTCCTCGACCCCTCAAATACTTTGGCGACCACATCCTCTATTAGATTTTCATCCGGTATAAACGGAAGCGTAATATGATCGGTTCCTTTTCTGGTTTTATTAAATGTTATGCTTGTTTCAATAGAATTTTCATTTCTTGCCCATGCGCGTCTGGCAACACCTCCCATAACATCCCATGGTATGGCGCTTCGAATGATGGTGTTGACGCGATCACTCCCGTCGAGGACAAGCCCGAACCCTCCGTTTACGGCATTGCCGATTCCCACGCCGCCGCCGTTGTGCAGGGCAACCAGACTCATACCTCTGGCGGCATTCCCGGCAAAACAATGGGTTGCCATTTCTGCCATGATGTTACTGCCGTCTTTTATGTTTGATGTTTCCCGGAACGGTGAATCGGTCCCGCCGGTATCATGATGATCTCTTCCCAGCATGACCGGCCCGATTTCTCCATTTGTGATCATCTCGTTGAATTTCAGTGCGATATTCATTCTACCCATGGCATCCTGATATAATATTCTGGCCTGGGTTCCCACGACAAGGTCGTTTTTATCCGCATCTTTTATCCATATGTAATTATCTCTATCCTGGTATCTTCTATTTGGATCGATAATTTCCATTGCAGCGGCATCCGTTTTCAGCAGGTCCTGTCTTTTTCCACTGAGACAAACCCACCGGAACGGACCGTACCCATAATCAAACAGCAGCGGTCCCATGATATCTTCAACATAGGATGGGAAATTGAATCCGTCTATGGGGTCTTTGCCATTTTTACAGATTTCTGTAACACCGGCATCATATACCGCCTTTAAAAAACTGTTTCCATAGTCAAAAAAATAAACCCCTCTATCCACAAGCGTTTTGATAAGTTCATAATGGTGACGTAAGGACGTGTTCACATATTCTTTGAAGGTTTCGGGATCTTTCTTAAGAAGTTCGGTACGCTGCTCAAATGTTAAGCCCTGAGGGCAATACCCGCCGTCATAAGCTGCATGGCAGGAGGTCTGGTCTGATAACAGATGAATTTTCATTTGATATTTTACGGCGTATTCAAGCAGGTCCACGATATTTCCATAAAATGCAATGGCCATACCCTGCTTTTTATCCTGGTATTTTTTTGCCAATTCAAATGCGTTGCCGGGATCATGGACAATTTCGCGGACCCATTGTTGGTCGTGCCGGGTCTGAATTCTTGAATAATCGACTTCGGCAATGATTCCCACGCTGTTTGCAATCTCTACGGCTTTACCCTGCGCGCCGCTCATGCCTCCCAAGCCTGACGATACAAAAAGACAGCCGGCCAAATCATGCTCCGGAGGTATTTCAAGCTGTCGTCGCCCTGCATTTAAAAGTGTATTGTAAGTTCCGTGAACGATACCCTGGGGACCGATGTACATCCATCCGCCGGCAGTCATCTGACCGTAGTTGGCCACACCGAGTGCAGCGGCCCGGTTCCAGTTTTCCTGATCATCAAAGGTGCCGACCATAAGTGCATTGGTTATGATGACTCGCGGCGCTTCCTTGGGCGACGAGAACAATCCCAGAGGATGACCCGATGCCACAACCAGTGTCTGATTCTGTGTCAAGTTTTCCAGATAGAGTTTGATGAGCCTGTACTGCATCCAGTTCTGACAGACCTGGCCGGTTTCACCGTAAGTCACCAGCTCATATGGGTAAAGGGCGATATCAAAATCCAGATTATTATCGATCATCACTTGAAATGCTTTGCCTTCAATACAGTTTCCTTTATAGTCATAGATTGGCCGTCCGAAGATTTTTTGTTCCGGTCTGAAGCGATACCCATAAATTCTTCCCATGTTTAAAAGTTCATCTAAAAATTCAGGCGCCAATTTTTTATGCCATTTTTCAGGTATATATCGTAAAGCGTTTTTTAAGGCGAGCTTGGTTTCTTTTTGGGTCAGTGTAAAACTCCTTTTGGGCGCCCTTCGAATCCCCTCAACAAATTCAGGGAGTTGAGGCAATTCTTTAAGAGTGTCTTCAAGTTTGATGGTCATTGCTTTTGAAATGTTACGATTGCGAATCATTTCAGATCTCCCTTTTTATTTGAAAAAATCATTATCCTAAAATATATTACCGTTCACATCTATAGACAACCATAAAAAGGGGGAAGGGTGTATTATGACAGAAATCTATATGGGCATGGATGACATGACCCTTGAAGATTTGGTGAACATTTCAAGACAGGGGGCAACCGTCCAATTAACCAAAGGATCTCAAAATCGGATAAAGAAAACCCGTGAATTGATTGAAAAATGGATTCAGGAGGGGAAAACGATTTACGGGGTTACGACCGGTTTCGGGGCGCTGAGCGATGTGCCCATCTCCAGAAAAGACACGCGGCAACTTCAAGAAAACATCCTCATGAGTCATGCAGCGGGAGTGGGGGGCATGCTCGACCCGGAGACCGTTCGGGCGGTTATGGCGCTTCGCATCAAGGACCTGGCAAGAGGGCATTCCGGCATCCGTCTGGAAACCGTTCATCATCTGATAAATATTCTTAACCAGGGGGTCTGTCCCGTTGTACCGGAAAAGGGCTCTGTGGGCGCCAGTGGCGATCTGGCTCCCCTGGCCCATCTTTCATTGGTTTTGATCGGTCAGGGAGAAGCTTTTTACAACGGCCGGCGAATATCCGGATTAGAAGCCTTAAAACATTGTGGTATAAAACCCCTGCAATTGGAAGCGGCGGAAGGACTTGCATTGATCAACGGCACGCAGGTAATGACGGCCATTGGCGCACTTTCGGTCTATGATGCTTTGGAACTTTCCAAATTAACCGATATTGCGGCAGCCATAAGCCTCGAAGTCCTCATGGGGAGCCGGATGGAATTTGATCCGAGAATTCATCAGGTTCGACCGCATCCGGGACAGGCCGCCGCCGCCGACAACATGTATCGGATCACCCAGAACAGCGACATCGTTACCTCTCACAAGGACTGTTGCCGTATTCAGGACGCCTATACCTTAAGGTGTTCCCCTCAGGTCCACGGCGCCGGCAAGGATGCCGTCGCTTACGTTAAAAAAGTGGTGGAAACAGAGATGAACGCGTCAACAAATAACCCTCTGATTTTTTCGGACTCTCAGGAATTTCTGTTGGGGGGGAATTTTCATGGTCAGCCGATCGCTCTTGCCATGGATTTTCTTTGTATGGCGGTTTCGGAATTTGCAAACATTTCAGAACGTCGTATCGAGCGGCTGGTCAACCCCAAACTGAGCGGACTTCCGGCATTTCTGGTGAGTGACGGCGGCCTTAATTCAGGATTCATGATTGCACAGTACACTGCCGCATCCCTTGTTTCCGAAAACAAAGTTCTAAGTCATCCCGCTTGTGTAGATTCTATTCCCACTTCGGCCAACAGGGAAGATCATGTGTCCATGGGAACCATTTCCTCCCGAAAATGCAGGGAAGTCGTAAAAAATACGGAAGATGTCATTGCTATTGAACTGCTGTGCGGCGCTCAGGCATTGGATCTTTTCACCAATGTTAAACCCGGTGAAGGCACCCTGGCGGCTTATAACGTCATCAGGAATGCCGTATCCCATCTGGACAACGACCGTATTCTGTCTACGGACATTGTTACAATCAAGCAGCTCATGCGAAGCGGAAAGATCCTAAAAGCGGTGGAAAAAAAAGTGGGAAAACTCCGGTAGCTAAATGAAAGGAGTTGATCCGGGCAGGGAATATGATGTTTTGGGTAAAACGCGGGCGAACATGATCATTGATTCATGGAAGCCGGCTGATAACTGCACAGAGGCTCTTCAGCCAGAAAATCTCCGGTTGCTTCATAGGCCCTTGCTCTGCAGCCGCCGCAAACCCTTCTGAATTCACACCCGTGACATTTTCCCTTGAGATTATCGAAATTGCGTAACGATAAAAATACATCTGAGTTATTCCAGATGTCAGCGAAGGTTGTTTTGGTAATATCGCCGCAATTAACCTGGAGAAATCCGCAGGGCTGAACAATGCCCCGGTACGAAATAAAACAGAAGCCGGTACCTCCCAGGCATCCTCGGGTGACGGCATCCATCCCGTGTGTTTTGAAGGTAACCGACTTTCCCTCTTGTTTTGCTCTTTGCCTGAGGATGCGGTAGTAATGGGGAGCGCATGTGGCTTTGAGCTGTAAAGACGTCCTTTCCCTCTGGTCATAAAACCAGTTTAATGTGTGCTCGTACTCCTCTGCTGTTATTTCCTGGTCCACAATATATTTGCCGCGACCGGTTGGAACCAAAAGAAAGATGTGGTGAGCAACTGCCCCCAGTTTTATGGCCAGTTCCTGGATTTTGGGTATTTCACTAAGATTTGTCTTGGTAATCGTGGTGTTTATTTGGAATTCTATCCCGGCATCTTTGACCCGTCTTATTCCGCGAAGCGCACCGTCAAAGGCGCCTTCCACGCCTCTGAACCTGTCATGGCTTTCTCTGGTCGCACCGTCCAGGCTGACGCTTATCCGTTTAATGCCGGCATCAGCCATTTGCCCGGTGGTTTTTTCAGTGATGAGTGTGCCGTTTGGCGCCATGACCATTCTGAGCCCTTTGTCTGTACCGTATTTGGCGATTTCAAAGATATCCGGTCGTAACAGCGGTTCTCCGCCGGTCAAAATTACGATGGGTTCTCCCACTTCTGCGATTTGATCCAGAAGGTGAAAAGATGCCTGGGTATCTAGTTCTCCGGTGAATGGGCCATGTTCAGCGGATGCGCGGCAGTGAACACAGGCAAGGTTGCAGTTGCGCGTGGTTTCCCAGGCAACCAGGCGCAGTTCGGCGCTTTTTTTTTTGCCTTTGGGATGAGATGTTTCAGATGATGTGTTGTTAGTTTTTGTCATGGTATTTATTGATTTATAGTGAGCTAAAGTTTGAAGTGATCTAAAGTGAGCTAAAGCCCGCCCTGGTGCGACTCGGTCAAATATATTGGTATAGCTTATGAATCATTGCAAACATGGCTTTTTGAATATAGAGTATTGGTGATCGGTCTGGGCCAGGGTTAAGGAAAGCGCCACAGGCGCAACACATTTAATATTTAAATTGATAGAATGCCTACACTTTAGGCAATTTTCCGTTGAGCACTAAGTAGTTTCCAATTTATAAATGAGGGATTTTTTCGATGAGCAAGGCCGCACAAGGGTTTTCGCCCGAGGCGTACTTGAAGTACGTCGAGGGCGGAAACCCGCGGAGAACGCCGCTCATCGGAAAAATAGCCATTTATGGATGGAAACTAGGCTATGTTCTTAATTCTTGGGCAGCTTCAATAGCAAAATAGGTCAAAATCATATCGGCCCCGGCTCGCTTGATTGCCGTGAGAGACTCCATCATGACTTTTTTCCCGTCTATCCACCCCATTTTGTCAGCCGCTTTTATCATGGCATACTCACCGCTTACATTATAGGCCGCCAGAGGAAGATCTATCTCTTCGCGAATGCGACAGACAATGTCAAGATAAGGAAGGGCCGGTTTTACCATGATGATATCCGCCCCTTCTTCTATATCCAGGGTCACTTCCCGAATGGCCTCCAGGGAATTGGCAGGGTCCATCTGGTAAGTCCGGCGATCTCCGAATTTGGGGGCAGAGTCCGCGGCATCACGGAACGGTCCGTAAAATGCAGAACAGTATTTGGCGGCATATGACATGATCGGGATATTACTTAAATCGTTTTCATCAAGAATATTACGAATTTCGGCCACACGGCCGTCCATCATATCGGAGGGGGCAACCATATCCGCGCCGGCTTTTGCGTGAGACAGTGCGGTTCGTGCAAGAAGATCGAGGGTGGCATCATTGTCTATGATTTGACCGTCAACAAAACCGCAATGGCCGTGATCCGTGTACTGGCACAGACACACATCGGTTATGATATTAAGATCCGGTACCTTGTCTTTCAAGGCGCTTGTCGCTTTTTGAACAATGCCGTCTTTGGCATAAGCGCGGGTTCCAAGGGAATCTTTCTTGTCCGGTATTCCAAAAAGCATTACCGCCGGGATACCCAGATCGTGCGCTTTTTTTGATGTTTTAACAAGATTGTCTATGGATAGCTGGAAGTGTCCGGGCATGGAATCGATTGGATTTTTAACCCCTTTGCCGTCAATGGCAAAAAGGGGAAGTATCAGGTCATCTACCGAGAGTCTGGTTTCGCGAATCATCCGACGAAATGCATCGTTTTGCCGCAACCGTCTTGGCCTGTAGTCGGGGAAAAGCATAGCAGCTCCTATTATATGTAATAAATATTCATGCTATTTCTTCATCTGTTAAATAACATGCCGGATCCGGCGCCCAGATATCACCGG
>CAZBOB010000040.1:19057-31242 GCA_964492995.1 uncultured Desulfobacteraceae bacterium
GCTATTTCTTCATCTGTTAAATAACATGCCGGATCCGGCGCCCAGATATCACCGGTTATCGCTTCGGATCGTACCCTGAAATTGCCGGCGCAGATATCCAACCATTTGCATGTGGCACATCTTCCCTTGGCGTGCTTTTTTTTCTCCTTAAGTTTTTTCATGAGCGGATCCGAGGCATCGGTCCAGATTTCAGAGAAGGGCCGATCTTTGACATTGCCGAAACTGTAGTGACGCCAGAATTGATCGGCATGCACCTCCCCATCCCAGCTGATGCAACCGATACCTATGCCGGAGCTGTTACCCTCGTTCATTTGAAGAAGTTCAAGAACCTCCCGGGCCCGCTCCGGATTTTCCTTAAGCAGTCTCAGATAAAGGTACGGCCCATCCGCGTGATTGTCCACGGTTAACACCTCTTTAATGTGGCCCATATCATGCAATTTTTTTGTAAGATCCATAATAAGATCTACAGCTTTTCGGGATTCCTGATGGGACAGATCGTCCTTTAAGAGATCTGTTCCGCGACCCGCATACACCAGATGATAAAAGCATGCTCTCGGAATATCCATCTCTTGGAGAAGCTTAAAAATTTTTGGGATTTCAGCCACATTCGATTTGTTGATTGTAAAGCGGAGCCCAACTTTTATACCCGCCTTTTTACAGTTTTCAATTCCTTCCAAAGCCGACCTGAAAGCCCCTTTGACACCTCTGAACCGGTCATTAATTTCTTCCATTCCATCAAGACTTATGCCCACATATGACAGACCGATTTTTTTAAGCGTTTGTGCTTTTTGAGGGGTTATCAGGGTCCCGTTTGTCGAGATAACCGCTCTCATGCCCTTTTTAACGGCGTAGGCGGCAAGTTCAGGAAGATCTTTTCGGATCAGAGGTTCACCTCCGGAAAACAAAATAACAGGAACCCCAAATTCTGCAAGATCATCTAACAGATTTTTGCCTTCCGTGGTTGAAAGCTCATTGTCAAAAGCAATGTTTTTTGCGTGGGCATAACAGTGAACGCATTTTAAATTGCATCGCTGGGTAATGTTCCAGACGATTACCGGCCGTTTATCGCTGGAAAACTGTAAAAGGTGGGAAGGTAATTTTGACGACATTCGCCCATAACGAAGGGCATCCGACGGCTCAACGGTTCCACAGTAAAGTTTTGATATTCCGATCATATTGATAATTGGGGTTCAGGGGTCATACGTCGGGCAACAAGCTATGGCTCAGTTCATTTTTATAGAGTTTGCTTATAAACGCCTCGGGATTCAAAAGAGCGCTTCTTGTGATAAAAAAACGGTTTTTTCCGGTTTTTTCTCGAATCAGGTTGAGACCGTGTTTAAAATCGTCTTTCAGCTGTTCATAATAATCTTCAACAGTAATATCTTTCTTTTCAAATTGTTCAATAATAAAATCGATGGCATCATCTTCCAGGACAATATTAATGTCGTTGTTTTTAAAAAAGATCAGTTCTATTTTTTTAATGTCATCATAGAATGATTTGATTTTGTTGATTACCTTTTCAATATCCATTGTATGATTGGAGTAATAAGAGGCCACAACTTCAATGCGAGAAGGGGTCAACGTAAGACCGTATTTTTCCGCCAGGTTTTTCTTATTTGAGTACAAGTACTTTATGATATAGTCTTTTTCTTCACGAGCAAGCTTTTCAAATGTTTCATGTAATTTGCTGCGGTTTGATAATATCATCATGTTTTCAAGCGATTTTTCGGGATCTTCGATCACGGAAACCGTTACCGGAAATTTTTTAACATCGCTCGATGGCAATTTTTTTTCAAACAAAAGGAGTGCTCCTTCCACGGCACTTACCAAGCCTCTGGCACCGGTGTTCTCATTGAAGGCTTTTTCAGCAAGAATACGAAGGGTCTTGTTCTCAAATTTCACGTCAATATCATATGCTGCAAAATCGAGTTTTTTACCGAGAATGATCGGGTTGCTGGGATTTTTCAAGATTTCGAAAAGATCCTCTTCGGTCAACTTCTCAAAAATAGCTCTTACCGGAAGACGGCCGACAAATTCGGTTTCAAATCCGAATTCTATCAAATCTTCGGCTTTAACCTTTTGAAGAATGTCACTATCATCCCGGTAATTTTTAATTTTTGCTCCAAAACCGATTTCGTGGTCGACAATCCGTTTTTTAACAATCCGGGCCAGATCGCCAAAAGCGCCGCTCATAATGAACAATATATTACTGGTGTTGACCGCACGTTTTTCCCGTTTGCCGGTTTTGCGAAAACGTTCGATCTCCTGAATCATCGAAATCGGATCATGTGGCACCTTTAAATCGACTTCGGTCTCTTCCATGGGTTTCAGAAGCGCGCGCTGAACCCCTGACCGTGATACATCAACACCAATAATATTCCGGTTTGACGCAATTTTATCGATTTCATCAATATAGATGATACCGTATTGAGCCAGTTCAATATCACCGTCAGCTTCTCGTACAAGATCCCGGACAAGATCTTCTACATCACCGCCCACATAACCGGTTTCGCTGAATTTGGTTGCGTCACCCTTTACAAAAGGAACTTGGATTTTTTTCGCGATCAGTTTTATAATATATGTTTTTCCAACTCCGGTCGGGCCGAACATGAGTATGTTGTTTTTGATGTGGCCGACCATATCACTCATGTCATCACAAGAGGTTTCCGCACGTTTTATGCGGTTGAAATGGGTACATATTTTTGTGGCCAGAATTGCTTTGGCATCTTCCTGTTTCACGATATACTGATCAAGATAGGAGATAAGCTCTTCGGGTTTTAAGTCGAAATTAATTTTTGTTTTTTTTAAGGCAGGCTTTTCTACCTTTTCGGAGCTGACTTCATGGGGGACAACCAGCGGAGATACCATTTTAACACTGCCGCCGAATTTCTTTGCAAGAAAATCGCTGATTTCTTTTTCAATTTCTTTTGGATCTGGTATTTTTTCATCATGTTCTTTCATAATTTTAAACTATAATCACCCCTTATAAAAATGCAAGAAGGAAATTGTTTATACTTTATACCTTGAACAAAAAAAGGCAGGGCCCATCAAATGCCCTGCCTTTCCTTAATGGCCTTGAATTGCTTTTTTGTTTGATTCAAGGCTTCTTTCAGTTCGGTTGAGCCGTCACCCAAAATAAGTGTGGAGTCGTCCGAACTTTTAAAATTTTAGTGATTATATTTTATATTGTAGATATTGAAAGCAGAAATCATGCCAAAAATATCCATTAAATATTTTATATGATATTCCAAATGGTTATCTACAGTCGATAATTGCAGCAAACCAATTTTTTACTAAATTCTATCAGTTTTATTTCACATTAGGAAAGAATTTACATACATCCGGGGTATAAAAATGTGGTGAACGGTTAAAAAAAATCTTACTCCGGGATTACAGACATTTTATTGTTTTTTTTATATAATTATTGTACGAAAATCAGAAAATTTCGGTAATTGCTTATTAGAGCTTCAAAGGCTGGAATTATGAAAAAAAGAACACCCATCGCTGTCGTGGGAATGGCGTGTCTGTTTCCAGGGGCTCCGGACCTGAATACGTTCTGGCAAAACATCGTTAACAAGGTTGATGCAACGGTTGAGGCGCCCCGGGACAGATGGATCGTTGAACCTGATTTTATGTATAATTCCGATCCCATGCCGGACAAAGCTTTTTCAAAGCGATCCTGTCTTATACATGATTTTAAATTCGATCCTAAAGGAATTGATCTTGACGAGGAACTGTTAAAAGAACTGGATCCGTTGCATCAAATGGTGCTGAGTACGGGCAGGGAAGCATTATCAAGCTGTGTGCCCCCGTCGATGAATAAAGAAAATATCGGGACCGTTCTTGCTGCTATTGCATTGCCCACGGACGCTTCCTCTTCAATCACAAGAAAGATACTGGGAACATCCTTTGAAGAAAAACTTTTTGGCCATATTGCTCCGGATAAACAGATACGGCTTTCCTGGGAGGAATGCCTGGCCAGCAGGGTAACCAGCCTGCCCGGAGCCATACTTGCCGAAGGACTCGGCCTGGGCGGTGGAAGCCATACCCTGGATGCCGCCTGTGCCTCATCCCTGTATGCCGTTAAATTTGCCTGCGATGAATTATGTTCTTTTCGTGCAGACGCCATGCTGGCCGGGGGCGTCTCAAGACCGGAATCTCTTTACACTCAGGTCGGTTTCAGCCAGCTCCGGGCGTTATCCCCTTCAGGCCGTTGTGCCCCGTTTGACCAAAGTGCAGACGGTCTGGTGGTGGGAGAAGGCGTGGGCATGCTTGTTTTAAAAAGGCTGGATGACGCTTTGCGGGATCAAGACCATATTTATGCGTTAATAAAAGGGATCGGGCTTTCCAATGACATGCGGGGCAATCTTCTGGCTCCTGACAGTAAAGGCCAGGTTCGGGCCATGCGCAGCGCTTATGCCGACGCGGGCTGGTCTCCTCAAGACATTGATCTCATCGAATGCCATGGCGCCGGCACACCGGTGGGAGATGCCGTCGAACTTCAGAGCTTGAGAACGCTCTGGGGTGAGTCCGGCTGGTCAAATCAACAATGCGCCATCGGATCCGTCAAATCTATGATCGGCCATTTATTAACCGGTGCAGGCGCCGCCGGGATGATCAAAACCCTTCTGGCATTAAAAAACAAAACCTTGCCGCCATCACTCAATTTCAGTAAGCCCCTGGCTAAAAGTCCCCTTCATAACAGTCCGTTTCGAGTACAAACCCAGGCGGAACAATGGATCCGGAAGGATAAAGACACTCCCCGGCGAGCTGCTGTCAGTGCATTCGGATTCGGAGGAATAAACAGCCACCTGCTTTTTGAAGAATGGGACCCTGAAATTGAAAATTGCCGATTGAAAATCGCCGATTATCATGCTTCAACCTCCAATCATCAATCAATCATCAATCATCAATCTTCAATTAAAAAGCCCCCTGTAGCAATTATTGGCATGGCATCTGCTTTCGGCCCCTTAAAATCTCTGAAAGAGTTTCAGGAAACCATTTTCAGAGGAGAATCCATCATCACAAAAAGGCCTGAAGACCGGTGGAACGGGTGTGACACTATCGCCGAGGGCATTCTTGACGGACAGGGAGCCTGGGGGGGATACATGAATGAACTCTCTCTTAATCTCAGAGAGTTTCGAATACCTCCCAATGAAATTCCGGATATCCTTCTCCAGCATCTTTTAATGCTCAAAGTCTCCGCCGACGCCATGAAAGATGCAGGCCTTCCCCTTAGACAAGAACGAACGGACATGGGGGCCTACATCGGCATCGAATTTGACTTTGAAGCCACCGATTTTCACCTCCGCTGGCACCTGCAAAATTTAGTTCGGAAGTGGAAAAAAGCAAACCGCCCGGGATTAACTCTTGATGATGAGAAAGAAACCGGCATCTGGCTGGAATCGTTACGTGATGCATTTCGACCGCCCCTTACCCCCACCCGAACCCTGGGCGCCCTTGGCGGAGTTATCGCCAGCAGGATCGCCAGAGAATTTCGTTTCGGAGGTCCGAGCTATGTGGTATCCAATGAAGCGGCCTCCGGTCTGAAAGCTCTTGAAATCGGGGTGCGATCCCTGCAGCAAAAAGAAACCAATGCCGTTCTTGTGGGAGCGGTTGATCTTTGCGGTGATGTTCGCAGTGTCATCACATCCAATCAGATAAGACCGTTTACCCGAAGTCACAAAATAAGTCCGTTTGACCGGTCGGCGGATGGAACCCTTCCCGGCGAAGGCGCTGTGGCGCTGGTACTCAAAAGGCTTGACCGGGCAATAAGGGATGGCGACAGGATATATTCTGTTATCAAAGGAATTGGAAAAGCCGGCCGGGGGGGTGTTAAAACCCATACGCCGTCAAAAAACGCTTATATTCTCTCTCTGAAACGATGCTTTGAGGATGCCGGCATTTCACCGTCTTCCATAAGCTTTTTTGAAACTCACGGCAGCGGAAATCCTTTGGAAGACCGGGTCGAATCGGAAGCCCTTAACGAGTTTTTTGCGGGCCGCACGGCAACCTGCGCCATCGGATCCGTAAAACCGAACATCGGGCACGCCGGAGCTGCCTCCGGACTGGCGTCATTAGTTAAAACCAGCCTGTGCCTGTACCAGGAGATCATTCCCCCCTTAAATAACTTTATCAAACCCGGCCATCAATCCTGGCAAACCGGCGCATTTCATATGCCCGCTTTTCCGCAATACTGGCTCAGAGACAGAAAAGACGGTCCCCGCAGGGCATGCACCGGCGCCATGACAACAGACGGCAACTGCATGCATATAATCCTCGAAAGCGTTGAATATGAATCCGTTGAGCGGATACCTGAAAAGGTAACGAGGGAAAGAAAAAGACCCCTCGGTGCTATGGCGCCGGGCCTTTTTGTGGTTGAAGGAGACAGTAAAAATACATTGATCGAGGGTCTTGAGGCCCTTCATATTCATATCAAAGATTCATCGAGCCGACCATACCCAGCCTCTGTGTCGTCAGAAAAAGGTTTGGCAACAGATCCGGAGATCGAACGTGTGGCCCGGTCCTGGTATCTTAAAAACAGATTGGATAAAGATAAAAAATTTGCAATATCCATTGTCGCAGACAGTATCTTTGAACTGGAGAAATTTATCAGAGACGCTAAAACGACGATTTTGTCTGATAAACCCAAACGCATGAACGGTCCGGGGGGTATCCGTTATTCTCCCAATCCTTTGGGTATGACCGGTGAGGTCGCCTTTGTCTTTCCCGGGTCGGGAAACCATTATGTTGGAATGGGCAGAGGCATGGGTGTGCTGTGGCCGGAAATTCTTCGCAAAATGGATGCCGAGACCCTTCAATTAAAGCGTCAGCTTATCCCGGACTGTTATGTGCCGTGGAGAACGTCATGGGAACCGGGCTGGGAAAAAGCGGTCCATGACAACATGATTTCAAATCCGTTGCATATGATCTTCGGACAAGTGGTTCACGGCGGGGTTATGGCCAATCTTATAAGAAGTTTCGGTATAACACCCCATGCGACTATCGGATACAGCCTTGGAGAATCCGCAACACTTTTCGCTATGGGCGCATGGCCGGATCGGGACAACATGTTAAAACGGATGCTTGCTACCGACCTGTTTTCTACCGAACTTGCCGGACCCTGCAATGCTGCACGCAAAGCATGGGGAATCCCCATGGATGAAGATATAAACTGGTGCGCCGCGGTTGTAAATCGCCCGGCTGATCGCGTTCGCACGGTTATCGACAAATGGTCTTTTGCAAAACTTTTGATTGTTAATACTCCTGATCAATGTGTGATCGGCGGCAGACAAAATCATGTAAAGGCCGCTATCGAGGAACTTGGCTGTGAGGCCGTCTTTCTCGAGGGAGTGGTTACGGTTCACTGTGATGCCGCGGCTCCGGTGGCAGATGCTTACAAAGAGCTTCACATGTTTCCCACCACCCCTCCAAAAGACGTCCGGTTTTACAGCTGTGCACTTGCTCGCTCCTACACTCCCACAGATGAAAGCGCTGCAACCTCAATTCTCGATCAAGCCATTTCCGGTTTTAACTTCACAACATTGATAGAGCAGGCTTATCAAGACGGTGTCCGTATCTTCCTTGAGATGGGACCCCATGCTTCCTGCACCGGTATGATAAACCGGATCCTCGATAAAAAGCCTCACCTTGCAGTTTCTGCATGCTTTCGGGGTGAAGACGACCATCTTTCCGTGCTTAAATTTCTGGGAACTTTGATTGCGGAAAAGGTGTGGGTGGATCTTGAAAAACTATACGGGATCCATGCATACGCCCCGACTATCAGTGAAATTACAGAGCGGAAATCAGATCTTCAGATAAAGCTGATCGTGGGTGGAAAAACACCGTGTCCGTCTATGCCCGGGACAGAGGAGAGAGGACAGGTTTCAGGTGTCAGGTTTCAGGTGTCAGGGGGCAGGGATCAGGAGTCAGGGGTCCGGGGTCAGGGGTCGGAGGACAGCATCCCCGACCCAGTGAGTACTTTGCTTCACTCCGACCCGCATCCGGTGCCCGACATTGAGCACCCTGTGTCCGGCATAAAATATCAAGAGATAATGAACGCCATTGCAGAGAGCAATACAGCCACCGCCGATGCTCATAAGACCTTTCTTGATTTTTCAAATGAGTTAACCAGAGGCTTTGAAAAAACATTCGACGCACAGACACGTCTCATGGAGACCCTTATTTCAGACAATAGTTTACCGGTTGGAGAACCCGGTTTAGAAAATAGAGAACAAATAGAAAAAATAAAAGAACCGGCTAAACCGGCTTTCAGTCGTGACATGTGCATGGAGTTTGCCACCGGCTCGATTGCCCGTGTGCTGGGGCCGGAGTTTGCAGTGGTCGATACTTACAAAGTAAGGGTCAGACTGCCGGATGAACCCCTTATGCTTGTGGACAGGATCATTTCTGTGGAAGGAGAAAAAAGATCTCTGGGTTCAGGCCGGGTGGTTACGGAACATGATGTACTCCCCGACGCATGGTATTTAGACGGCGGTTATGCTCCGGTGTGTATATCGGTCGAAGCCGGGCAGGCCGACCTTTTTTTGTGCTCGTACCTGGGCATCGACCATGCGGTCAAAGGAGAAAGGAGTTACAGGCTTCTCGATGCCACCGTTAAATTCCACCGCGGACTTCCCCGACCGGGTGATATTATTCGTTATGAGATCGACATCGACCATTTTGTGCGACAAGGGGATACGTACCTTTTCTTTTTCCGGTTCGAAGGTTTTATTGGCAATAGCCGTCTGATCAGCATGCATAACGGATGTGCCGGTTTCTTTACCCATGAAGAAGTGCGAAATTCAGGGGGAATTATTTTAACCGGGGAAGATACCTGCCCCTGTTCGGGGAAAAAGCCGTCTGACTGGAGAGACCTTGTCCCTGTTTACACGGAAAGCTACACTGATGAGGCGGTAGAAGCGCTGAGACAGGGCGATCTTTCAGGGTGTTTCGGCTCTTTTTTCGATGGGATTGAACTTG
Organism: uncultured Desulfobacteraceae bacterium; assembly: GCA_964492995.1. Taxonomy (GTDB): domain Bacteria; phylum Desulfobacterota; class Desulfobacteria; order Desulfobacterales; family UBA11574; genus S5133MH16. Next base: position 28,040 of record CAZBOB010000040.1, read on the forward strand.
CGGAATCACTCAGGTTGCCCGGCGGGAGGATGAAACTGATAAACCGGATTCTGCGGATCGATCCTGAGGGCGGGCGTTATGGGCTGGGCCTGATCCGGGCAGAAGCCGATATCAATCCGAATGACTGGTTTCTGACCTGCCACTTCATGGATGACATGGTCATGCCGGGAACCCTCATGTATGAATGCTGTGCCCATACACTCAGGGTGTTTATCCAGCGTATGGGATGGGTAACGTCAAAGCCCGGGGTTTGCTATGAACCGGTTGTCGGGGTTGAGAGCGTACTCAAATGCCGTGGGCCGGTCACTCCGGAAACCCGGCATGTTTGGTATGAAGTGGAAATAAAGGAATTCGGGTACGCCCCAGAACCGTATGTGATTGCCGACGCGCTCATGTATTCCGACGGGCAACGGATTGTGTTATTCAAAGACATGTCCATGAAGATGACAGGCATTGCCCGTGAAGAGATAGAGGCGGTATGGGAAAAGAAAGGGCTCAGGGTTCAGGGTTCGGGGTTCAGGGATCAGAGGACAGAGGACAGAGGGCAGAAGGCTGAGGATAGAGGACGGAGGGCAGAGGACAGAGGCATTCGGAAACCAGCCATTTTTGACCGTGACAAAATACTGGCATTTGCCGTTGGCAAGCCTTCTCAAGCATTCGGTGAGCCGTACAAAGTGTTTGACAAAGACAGGGTAATTGCCAGACTTCCGGGACCTCCATACTCATTTTTGGACAGGATTGTTTTGGTTGAGCCCGAAGCATGGGCTTTGAAACCGGGCGGATGGATAGAAGCCGAATATGAAGTGTCGCCTGATGAATGGTACTTTAAAGCAGACCGATCATTTTCAATGCCCTTTTGCGTATTGCTTGAAATCGCACTCCAGCCCTGTGGATGGCTGGCCGCCTATCTGGGATCTGCCCTTAAAAGTGAAAAAGATCTGAAATTCAGAAATCTTGGCGGGAATGCCGTGTTGAATCGTATGGTTTTACCGGACAAAAAAACATTATCCATGAGTGCCCGGATGACAAAGGTTTCCGAAGCCGGGGAGATGATCATCGAACATTTTGATTTTAAAGTTCAGCAGGATACTGAACTAATTTATTCGGGCGATACATACTTCGGTTTTTTCACGAAACAGGCCCTGGCCCGGCAGATCGGCATACGGGGGGCGGATCAGCAAGCCTATTGTCCCACAGCGGCTGAGCTGCAGCGAAGCCGTTCCTGCAACTTTGAAAACCAGGCCCCTCTTTGGCCGGATGATCCTGAGGTTCATCCGGCTCCTCCTCTGGCAATGCCGGCAAAAACGCTACGCATGATCGACAGGATCGTAACTTACGTTCAAAATGGAGGCCCTGAAGGGCTGGGTTTTATTCGAGGGGTAAAAGAAGTAAGACCGGATGAGTGGTTCTTCAAGGCTCATTTTTACCAGGACCCCGTATGGCCGGGTTCTTTGGGAATAGAATCGTTCCTTCAACTGGTCAAATTCATGGCCATTGACCGATGGGAGCATCTGGTTGACAGTCACAGGTTTGAGCTGATTACCGGGGAGCCGCATAACTGGTTCTACCGGGGCCAGGTGATTCCGGAAAATAAAACGGTTGAAGTTGAAGCTGTGGTAACTAAAATTATTAACACACCGGTTCCGACCCTATATGCAAACGGATTTCTGAAAGTCGACGGGCTGTATATTTATCAAATGGAAAATTTCGGTTTTCGATTGATTCCGATATAAAATCGCTTCGCGATGTTATGAAATGCCGATATGCCGCTCAAAAAAAGTGAACGGAGGAGCTCCGTTTCAATTGGAATGATGGAATAATGGAATGATGGAATAATGGGTTCTGGGAAAATGGAAAGTTGGGTTATTGTAAAATTCCTCTTGACAGAATAGTTTAAAAAACCATAAATCAAAAAGATTCCTTTTGAACCCAACATTCCACTATTCCAACATTCCAATATTCCATGTCCGAGTTAAAAATATAAGTCTAAAAACTACAATTATTTCTTATATATTGTAGAATTTACGAGACGTTACATGTTATATAAAAAGGTGTATATTGATTCATTTGGGTATGAACTGGCTCCCAACGTGGTCACATCCGATGACATTGAAAAGAGGCTTGAACCCTTATATAAAGCCCTTCATTTTCAAAAGGGACAACTGGAGGCGCTAACCGGAATCCGGGAGCGCAGATTCTGGGATCCGGGATTTCCCATGTATGAAGGCGCCATAAAAGCAGGACAAAAAGCGCTGGATTCTTCCTTGATTTTTCCTGAGGATATCGGAATGCTCATATATGGCGGTGTTTGCAGAGACAATTTAGAGCCTGCAACCGCTTGCGCCATATCCCACGGTCTTGGACTTGGACCGGAAACCCAGATTTACGATGTTTCAAATGCATGTCTGGGAATCTTAAACGGGATGATACAGGTGGCAAATGCAATAGAACTCGGCCAGATCAAGGCCGGTCTTGTGGTGTCCTGCGAGTCTGCAAGACAGATCATCGATTTTACCATTGACCGTCTCCTTGAAACCAAGGATATGGAGCATTTTAAGAGGACCGTTGCGACGTTGACCGGAGGATCAGGGGCGGTGGCCGTACTTATGACGGAAGCATCTATTTCCAATACGGGGCATCGTCTTTTTGGAGGGGTCGTAAGAAGTGCGACCAGACATTATAAACTGTGCCGATGGGGGCCGGATACCGGTGTGCCTGCCAGTGGGCTCCATGTCATGCAGACGGATTCCGTAGGCGTTCTACAGCATGGTGTGGCACTGGGTATAGAAACATACAACGCGTTTAAGAAAAAACTATCCTGGCCGGATGATAAGCCGGACAAGGTTATTTGCCATCAGGTGGGCGCTACCCATCAGAGAAATATACTCGACTCGATCGGGATCCCGGAAGAGAAGGATTTTACCACGTTCAAACACCTCGGGAACATCGGTACGGTATCCCTCCCCATCACAGCCGCCATCGCCGAGGAACGGGAGTTTCTGGTTAGAAATGATCTTGTTGGTTTTTTCGGTATCGGCAGCGGCCTGAACTGCCTGATGCTGGGAATAAAGTGGTAAAAATATGGATGTTGGGTATTTGTTGCTTAGTTTTAAATTTTGTGTGCTTTATGGCAAAAAAATCTAAACTTAAAAAAAGTGTGAAGTGATCTAAAGTGATCTAAAATGCCTAAAATTATGGAATTC
>CAZBOB010000041.1:0-30520 GCA_964492995.1 uncultured Desulfobacteraceae bacterium
TCTTACCTTGCAGAAAAAACTATGTTTTTCCATCAATTATTTTGCTCAATCTCACACTGCTGCAATAACTTAATAGTTCATCAGCTTTGGATTGTGTTGCTTGAAATAATTTTTCCATGTTCCCTCCTTTTCTGTTTTCTTTCAACCATGCTTTTAAGGCCCTGGATCACCTTAATTCCCTCTTTTTTAGTCCGAACGGTTTCGGCTTTAATGGTCCTTTTAACAAAGCCCCTAAGCCGCTCCGGGTTGTCTTGCCACCCTAATTCTTTTTCTAAGGTTTCGATAAATCTTAGCTGTTTGCGGGTGACCATTTCCACGACATTTGGAGGCAAGTTTCTCCGAGGCGCGCTCTTTTTTTTAACCTTGCCTCCGGCCAGAATAAACCTATCAATAATTGTCTTAGCCTCGATTTTGTCAAGGCTTTTCAGCGAAGTTTTTCCATAGGCTCCGTGAATCAACTCATGAAGCGCCTGGCCATCAACGCCTAATTGCTTAGCCAAAACCCATATTAATTTGATCTGTTTTTCGGTAATCATAACAATCCCTCCTTTGCTATATTTTTATTCCTTGGGCCGTTATCTTATCACCCCCTTTCATTCTCCCTGTTTATGAAAAACTTAGAAATTTATCCGCCTCTTTAAGTATCTGTAATGTTAAGGAGGTGTCTTCTATATTGCTAATTTTAATGGCGAATTTTAGCAACTTAACCATACCTCGAAACTTGCCGGGCTGGGTTGCTTTTTTGAAAAGATATTCCAAGCATCTATTATTTAGACCCGGATAAATTTTATCTGCGATCAGCTTAACGTCCGATTTTTTTACATATTTAATATGACATCGCGGGCCGATCCTTGAAAAAATCTGATCAAATAAATATGCCTTGTTTCCGCCTCGCATTTGACTATACAGTCGCGGCATCGCAACAAAAACAACACCTATTCCACAGCAGTCATGGATTTTTCGGATGGCCTCAAATGCCTCCCAGGATAAAAATTGCGCCTCATCTATGATCAAAAGGCGCCTGGAATCTTTAAGGGTGTCAACAATCTTGCTTAGCAAAACTGCATTGCTTCTGCAGCTGACCGCACCCAGTTTTTTAGAAATTAGATACAAAATTGAACCTACACTTCGTGTAGTGATATCTGCCGTGATTAGAATTGTACTTCTGTTTTGCCTTTTATATTCATTTGCTACTGTGGTGTTTCCCATTCCTGAAGGAGTAATAAAAATCCCTTGGTCTTGAGATCGATCGCAATGCTGAAAAACTGCCCAGGCTTCTTTCGCTACAGAGGTTTCAACAAAACCAGGGTCTTCAAGCGAAATTTGAAGGTCTCTTTCGCGCCTGAGAAACGATTTTAAATCTTTCTCAAATTTTTCAATATCTCCCTTATATTTTTTATGGACATATTGAGAAATCGCCGCCTCCGATCGGCCCATCATCCCGGCCACCCGGCTTTGCGAATTTCCTGAAGTGTCAAGGTAAAATATTAATTGTTTGTGTAGTTTCTCATTGCATGTTTTAGGTGTTTCGTGAACTACATTTAAACCCTCTTTTAAAGCTGGTTTAGCAATCATTTAACCCTCCTTAAAAATGATTTTCTTCAAACGGATCATCTAAAGTCAAATGTTTAACGAGACGATATTTAGGTCTATCGGATTCCCTGCGATTGCTTGTCATGCAGGGGCGAATATACTTTGATAAACAGCTTTCGCCCACAGCGACATCATCATCAAAAGTCTCCGGAACTTCTTCGTCAATTTTCTTTCTAAGACCTCTGCCAACATCCTTTGCAAGCTTTTCCTTCGCGTGTAAGCTCGTGACTTTTGTCATAGCGGGCCTTATATCGCGTGGTTTAACCTTTTCCTTTTCATCCAGTTCAATAGCTATCTCTAACGGATTGTCAACCAGCTGCTCGTTTTCAATAATCTCTTTGCGAAATTTATTTATTTTTTTTCTGGTTCTTTGACAGGTCTTGACACTTTCAAGGGTGATAGGGCCTCGATAATGACCCGGAGTTTCTAATGAGGCAAAACAAAAAAGCCTCCCCCTATAAATAATAGCGGCCTGTCGTATATCCTTGGGGTCTCGTCTTATTTCAACGGATTCACCGGAAATTTTAAAAAGCTCGTCATGACGATATACTAACCCTTTGATATTTATCGTTGAATCTTTTACTTTTTTGATGCACGAATCCATCAAAAGATAGGCCAAAACGTTTTTAGACGGGATTATAGGCGTGTGATTTTCATAATATGAATTTGGGATCTTGCCGGTTGTTGAATGTGGCCGATTGTTCCGGGCGATTATTTCTTTATCGACCTCAGCTGAACGCTCGTCAAACTTTGGAACATTACCAGTTTTTATTTCTTTTTCTGCTTTTTTGGATCTAGTCTTAGTGGAATGTGTTCTATTTCCAGATGAAGAGTACATCCTAAATGTGAAGAATTTAAAGTTGGGCTCAATAATTTTTTCTTTTGCATTATAAGGCGCAGCGAAGTAAATTTCAGAGCCAAGCTCTCGAAAAATTCCCGGAATGATTGTTTCTTCTATGTTCTCAAAAAGTTTGCCGTCTTTATCTTTCTTAATTTTTGTGCCTGCTATTAAATAGCTTTTATATGGTTTGCCCCGATCAATATAAATTGTTCCCGGCACACCATGTTGATTAACAGCAGAAACGTAAGCCTGTCCAATGGCCCATGAATCGTGAATCGGTGTTAATATCCAACCAACAAATTTTCGAGAACGGGCATCCAGAAAAATTGTGAGCCACGGGAATATAACTTTTCCCCTGAAAAGACATGCCCGATCAATTTGCTTGGCATCTCCAAACCAAACCTCATTTAACTTTACCGCACCCCAATCGCGCCGGACATGCGGCGAATAAAGTCGATCCCAAAGCTCTTTATTGCGTATAAGGGTTTGATTTCCTTTGGTCCATTTTAAATTAATATAATCAACTACGGTTCTGTAGCGGGGAAGTTTTTCGCGTTTATCGCCAAATTGTTCAATCAAAAGCTCATAAGTCTCTTTCTTAGAAGGGCCAAACGGTTTCATGTAAGTATTGTCAATAAATTTAGCTATTTTTCTGTCAATAACTCTTTCCTGCTTGCCTGAATTCCAGCTTGGTATCAGCGCATAATATCCACCAGATTTAAAATCATCTACCCAACGATCAAGGGTCTTGTAATTTATGCTGTACGATTTCGCAAAACGTCTTTTAAAGACTGTCATTTTGCCTCTAGGCAAATCTTTACTGACGTTAATAAATTCTTTAACAATAGATAATCTCTTGTCGGCCACTGATCTTTCCCACGGCTTAAGATCAACGAAATTTTTCTTTTGTTCTGTCTGATTGTCTTTAATGGCAAGCAAACCCCGATCCTTTAAAAATGCCTCCTGGGCCTGCTCATCAGGTAATTGAGTATAGTGAAATAAAAGCTTATTGCCTTTTTTAACAGGGCTAATTTCATTATCTTTAACCCTGTTACGGAGCGTTCTCAGAGAATATTTTGCAAAACGACAAAACTCATCAGAGCTGAGATAATATTTATTTTTTTGGTCCATTTGACTTTATATGTCGGATCTAATCTTTTATTTTTAGAAAGAGTTTTTCGGTATCATCAACTTTAAGCTTGGAGGTAATTAACTCCCTTTCCTCTTTTCCTGGGTCCTTTCGTCCGACAATTATTTTTGAAAGCCAATCATCACTTTTTCCGCAAGCTCTAGCAAAACGCGTTTGAGAGCGAAAAGGTGATAATAGAATTTCCATTTTCAACCAGGGTCTCATAATAAAGCCTCTCTAACCTTTTACATACATAGACATATTGATGTATTTACGAAGACAAAAAAAATTAACTCTCTATTTGTGCAATATTATCGTCTATCTCTTTCTTTATTTTACACAAATTAACAATTAGCGTAATTTTACTTGAGTTTATTTCTTCCAATTCACCTCTATTTTCAAATTCTTTCAACGTGGTTTTTAAATCTTTTGTAGAAATAATCCTTATTCTATCTGTCGCCTCACTTGTAAAGATATAAAATAAAGTGCCGCCTTGTTCATCACGTTTAATCTTCTTAATTGCGCCATCTTCCTTTAGTTCGCTTAGAATTACCCAGCCAGTATGAAATTGTAAGGAGGCGATATCAAGCAAATATTTTGCTAATCCAAATTCCAATAAATTATTATAACTATATCCTCGTCTTTCACCGGCTTTCCGGGCTGGTCTTTCTGGGTCCACCAAACCTTTTTCTGTCCAACTCAAAACTTGCCTTGGAGTTAAACCCACAATAAAGGAAACTTCTTTATTTATATACAATTTAGTATTCATCGCTATGTCTAGTATTCTACATGTATTGTAATTCTTATAAAAAGAATATTATTATGTCAAGCTTTTTTTATCTATTTTTTTTTGCACTCACTTGCACTATGAAAAATCACATATTTTCTTTTTATTAAATAGCTATATCCATTGGTTTCATATAGTTAAGTTGTTTGCACTCTATTTTTTCTATATATATAAAAAATTGCACTCTAAAATGCGGTGAGGTTTGACCAAAACTTCCGCTGCAAAAACAAAAAAAGACACTTTAATCAACGCCTTAAACGCTTTTAAAGTGCCTTTTAAAAAGTGCCAAAAAATATCAGTCCACTATCATATAGCGCTCACATCCATGTTTTTTGGACAAACCTCGCCACCACCGTTTTCCACCATTTTCCTTAATCATTTTAGCTATTTCCCCCACACAAACCCTTGACCCTATTGATTTCTTTTGGTCAGACCCCCCCTCCTCTAATAAGAAGGGAAATATGCCGAAAATGTTTTAATAAACTATAAGGAGACGTACGTCCGGAAATTAGCTATATTTGTATCTTGTTGAATTAACTTGTTTATTAAAAACTTACACTTTGTGCTTGACAAAAAGAATATAGGATGTCCCAGAAGTCCCTCTGGGTCAACAGTAGACTTGATCAAATTCCCAAGTAAGGTCCGTTATTTTAGATGATCTTCCGTATACAATGAGAGTTCGACCATCCGTTCAAGAATCTCGTCCGTCTGAAGGCCTGGGAAATTGTAACGAACCAGTTCTTTGCAGAACAGGCGACAAATATAGCGTAGCTTGCGGCTCTTTTGCTTGCCTGCATACACGAAGTCTCTATGACCGTTGTTAATGACAATTACGTTCTTTTCCACATCGAATTTTGAACGCCACATCTCCGACGGTGCCCGCCGATAAGTGTACCCCGGAAGCCCTTTGCGCGATCCTCCTGTCATGGCGGATTGATCAACAAGCGTATCGGTAACGGTTATCAACGCCTCATCTTTGCATTCGATTTCTCCCTGGCAAACGATGAGCCTTAATGTGGTCAGACCTGGCTCCGGAGGGGCAATAAAAACGACGGATTCACCATCGTGGTTCAATAGTTTGCCGTCTCCGTCAACGATTTCCCACCGATATAGCAGATCCTTCCAAACGGTTCGCCGCGCGCGATCCCGGCAAACCGCTCGATATTTCTTGCGTCTGTCAACCGGAACAACGCTCGACTTCGGAGAAATCAGCACACTGAATAGGGGACCGGCATATTCATAGAACTCCTTACGCCCCTCTTCGCTGTCGTCATATTCAGAGGCGGTTTCAAGCATCTCACTTTCCTGGTCTTTTGGACCCGGAGCGGTACCCATTCCCGATGCTAAAGAAAAAAGAGGGTCTGTCTTCTTTTTACTTTTTCTGGCATGAATATCGAACCAGTCATATTCCTCTTGAGGAAGACGCAGAAACGCCTCCCTGAGAGCACGCTGAACCTTGCGCAAAATTCGTCGGCTGGACCGTTCTTCTTCCGCCTTGCGCTGTTCTTCGATCATTTGTTGCAACTGCTTTTCAACCGGCTCCATTGCACGGCAAAAAGCGTCAAACTTCTCATCACGAATGATACCTTGTCGCGTCCCCGGAGTAAGGTTTAAGAATGTTGCATCAAGAATGCCTTGTAGATAACCCGCGGTCCACGGTTCCTTCTGAAAATTATCGATATCTGTAATCGATGGCAAAATCCGCGTGCCGCGCCGATACAATCCAACCTGGTTGGCAGAACCGGGATCACTGAGGTACAGTTCCAGGTAAATATCACCCGGCACGCCCTCGGCAGGTTTGAGGCCATGGAGCAGGCGCCCGGTGAACTGACGAGGAACCACAATATACTCCGCCCGGCCTGTCCGATCCACGACCTTGATTTGTACCCCCGACTCTTTGATCCGGTCTCTGAGTTCGGCCGCAAGATACCGCTGGATCTTCTCCCCTGCAAGAGATCGCAGCCCCGGCAACAGGGGATAGATTGTCAAATCTGTTCCATTGAAAGGAATCAATATACGTTTCTTGGAAACCGTGAAGTTCGGTGAGTCTTTGGCCATGGTCATTTCATATGTGTTTCTATCGACCCCGCAAGAGATGATACTAAGGTTCCGGCCAACCGTCCAAAAGCTTAAAAGACCGATCCCGAATTCACCTTGGATCCCCTTTACGCCATCCGCTTTCAATCGCTGTTTGATGGAATCGCAAATGTGGGTCGCCACGTGATAAAAATTGGGCAACCCATTTTTATCTTTTAGAATTCCTTCACCATCGTCGCTAATCTTGAGATAAAATTCCCCCTTTTTCTTTCCCCTGGTAATGACGATTTGTCTGGCCCGCGCATCAATGCTGTTTTCCACAAATTCAGCCACTGCTTTCAGCGGGTTGGCTTGTGAACTGGCAATGATACTGATCGCATTCCAGTGATCTGCTATACGCAGCTTCCCTGCAGGTGCTTTCTTTTTTTTATTTTTTCGAACCGATCTCGTCACCTTTGACCTCTCAATGTCGCTGTGTCTTGATAAAATCGTGTAACGATATTATTTTTGATACCCAGTTTCAAGCGTTTTAGTAATTGCAGGGTTTGTCTAATTCGTCAAGGAAGTCTCCATTATTTTACGCATATTCCGGTTAAATTCTTGCCCTATGAAATGCAACGCCTATTTCATTGGGATGCAAATTGTTTAACCGTGGTTAAATTTTTACCAAATGAAACGCAAATCCTTTTAATAATAGGGTTCTGGTTTTCAGTTTATCCATATCACCTCCGAAATACAAGAAGGAAAATTGGGCATTCGGAGATACCGATTTTCGGATTATTAAGAGCATAGGGTACGGCCATTAAGCCTGAACCTTGCCTGTTGTAGCGAAGCAGAAATCCCGCTATTCGGGGCCCAGTGAAATTTTTATCCCGTTAAACCGTTCTGTCTTTTTTGTTTTACTGGGGCACGGGAGTGAAGGGCAATTCCCATTTCACCGGAGACCCTGTGAGCTTGTGAACGCTCACCTGCAACGCCGATTTGGGGGCCGGGCCACGCGAACCTGTTGAAATTTATAGATTAACGTTCCAAAATGGCCTTTAAATCTTCATCCGGCTCAGTAATCGGTTTGATGTCGAAGTTTTTTACTAGCGTTTCAAACACATTAGGGGTGAGAAATGCCGGTAGCGAGGGGCCAAGACGAATGCCCTTGATGCCCAAATGCAGCAGAGCCAATAGGACGGCCACCGCCTTCTGTTCGTACCACGAAATTATCAAGGAAAGCGGCAATTCGTTCACATCTAAATCAAAAGCATTGGCGAGGGCAATTGCAATCTGGACCGCAGAGTAAGCATCATTGCATTGACCTACATCCAGTAATCTTGGGATACCGCCGATATCGCCAAGATCCTTGTCAAAAAAGCGATATTTACCGCAAGCCAAAGTCAAAACAACACAATCTTTTGGAACCTTTTCCACAAACTCTGTATAGTAGTTACGACCGGGCTTGGCTCCGTCGCAACCAGCCACCAGAAAGAAGTGCCGAATAGCTCCAGCTTTGACCGCCTCAATTACTTTGTCTGCGACACCCAGAACAGAGTTTCTGGCGAACCCTACGGTTACTTGCTGGCCGTTTTTATCTTCCTGAAAACCGGGAAGTGCAAGAGCTCTATCAATTACAGGCTGAAAATTCAGATCCGATATATGTGGAATATCTGGCCAGCCGACCATACCTGAGGTAAAAATATTGTCCCTATATTCCTTTCTGGGCCGCTGGATACAATTGGTGGTCATCAGAATAGCACCAGGAAATTCCACGAAATCCTTGGTCTGTTTTTGCCAGGATGTACCAAACTGGCCGTAGAAATGATCGTATTTTTTTAACTTTGGATAACCATGCGTTGGGAGCATTTCACCATGTGTGTAAATATAGATACCTTTCCCTTGGGTCTGCTTAAGAAGCTCTTCGAGATCTTTCAGATCGTGTCCGGAAACCAAGATGGCCTTTCCCTTTTTATGCCCCAATGGGACTTTGGTTGGCACTGGGTGGCCGTAAGTGGCAATGTTCCCTGCGTCAAGCAGTTCCATCGATTTAAGGGCAGCTTCCCCACACCTGAGGGTCAGCCCAACCCAATCGTCCAAATTTAAATCCTCTCTCTGAATGGCCGCCAGACCTTCATGGATGAAAGCATACACCTTGTCATCTTCCTGTCCTAAAATCTGAGCGTGGTCTAAATAAGCGCTTACCCCTTTTATACCAAAGAGAACGGTGTGCTTCAAAGAGAGAATATCTGGGTTGTCGCCTGGATAGGACTTTAAGCCGACCTCTTCACCTTGCTTAATCAACCCTTCCAAAGTCGGTTGAGGATTAAACACGGCAGGGCCGCCGTGTAGATCAATATTTCCACCTGCGGCCTTAACCTTCTCTTTCAGCTGATCGCGCTTTTCTGCGGCTTCATGAATCAACTTCAAGAAGCGATCGGGATCGAAATCCACATTCGTCAACGTCGAGAAGGCCGCTTTAACCGTAAAAACATTAACATCTCGATCAGTGACACCGACCTTTCGTCCCTCTACGGCATACTGGGATAATCCCATTAGAGTGTAGAGGAGAAGATCCTGTAAGGCTGCCACTTCGGGTTTTTTACCGCAAACTCCCAGCACTGTGCATCCTGTACCTTTTGCCGTCTGTTCACATTGATAACAAAACATTATATCCTCCTATGTTTTCAAGTTGTTCGAAGTTATCAATCCCTATATCCATCCCGATGTCTTTTCGGGACGGTTTTCGCGAAACCTTATGCATCAAGATCTCAGCACATCTCTTCGCAAAAAATCGCTCAACTCAGGTTAAAGTTTAAGGCAGCTATACGTAAACGCATATAGGGTAGCCTGAATTAATCATCGTCACCACCCTCTTCAGGAGGTTCCTCCAGGTTAAATATATACATCTTTTTATCACCAACCACTTTAAGGGTTACAACTCCATATGAATAATAAAGATATCCGTAAAGAAGTCCGTCCGGCCCTAAAATCTCATTGAGCCAGGGCTCATACTCAGTTGTCGGACAAATCCATCGTGTCATCTCTATCAAGGTCTTTTGATCCTCGACCTTTTTCCACCGATCACCCACCAGCATTGTATCATTATTTTTCGGATCGAACATGATGCCCAGAGGTGATCGAACACTAAATCCGTCATAAATGTCGGAATAATAAATGTTGTAATCATCCCATTTATCGATTAAATTTTGAATGGTCAGATGGTTTGGGCCGTAAGGTATAATTTTAAGCTTGCCGTAGTTTTTTTGCCACGAAACACAACCGGAGATAATCAGAGCAATTAATAAAACACTCAGGAATATATATTTTTTTGTTTCCATTTTTTTGCCTCCCAACGAATTGTCTTTCTTTGAATTTGTTAAATAAATATTAAGCTACAATGTAATATTTAAATATTCACTAATGAGTAAATGTCAATGACAAATACTATTTTGTAGTAGAATTTTAAAAAGAAAAATGGAAAAATGAAATTTGTATGCTCCATGGGTTACAATTAGTTCACTTCTAAGTTGCAATTGCGTGCCTTAGTCAGAATGTAAATAGGTGTCGTGCCTTGAATAGTGAATAAAGTGCCACTATTCACTATTCCAGATTTGACACCAGTTTCATTAATATTGAACGAGGACAATTATGGAAACATTTGAAAGCCGACTCGAAAAAACCCATGCTTTAAGCACTGCCATACGGGCAAATCGTGATAATCTGGTCGATGTCGCGGTGCAGGACACCGGTTTTACATGCCGCGAATGCAATGTGGAAGTGGATGGAATTCTTAACGACCTGAAGGGGTTCGAAACCATGATCCAGACTTTTGCTTTACGACAGCCGATTTGTGAGTCCGGCCAAGCGGTTGCTCTGGTATTGCCATACAACGGCAGTGCCTGGTTGAATACTGCAATTATTTCGATATATATGGTGGGAAATCCGGTGCGGGTAAAATTTGCTTCACGAGGGTCTGGTATCGCCCGCCTTTCGGAATCTCTTTATCGGCCCATCTTCGGCGATAGTATCCGTTTCGATTATTCCGACGGCAGAAAATTCCTCCAAAAAGCTATGGCCGACCCGGCAACACCAGCCATCTGTTTGTTTGGTTCCGACGACTATGCGGGTCAGTATCTGGACGCAATTAAAGCGCAGGGCAAGAAATTCATCTTTGAAGGGCCGGGAAAAGACCCTTTCATTGTTCTGCCTGGCGCTGACCTGGAAGATGCTGCCCGGGAGCTTGCCTACTGTAAATACATTTATGCCGGACAGACCTGCACTGCCCCGGAGCGTGTGTATGTGCACCATTCCATTCATGATGATTTTTTAGAACTGTTTCTCGACTTCAGCCGGGCCGTGAAAGTTGGTGATCCTTCAGACCCAGCAACAGAGATGGGGCCAATAGCCAGTACCAAAGCCGTGAATGCCATTGAGGCACAATTAAATGATGCTATCCAACGGGGCGCACAGATTGCCCTTGGAGGGCGAATCGAAGGAAACCTGGTTTATCCTACGGTGGTCATCAACGCCAGCCATGATATGCTGGGCATGCAGGAAGAGACCTTTGGGCCTGTGTCGTATATTAGTGCTTTCAATGATACTGAAGAAGTGCTTCACTTGGCTCGGGATAGCCGTTATGGTTTGAGAGTTTCAGTTTACGGAGATGAAACCGCCGCAAACTTCGCAGAGAAGCTGACAGGTGAACCTTATTGCCACCGGGTTACTGAAATAACTTATGGACGTTTCGGCACGGCGGGCGTGAATCAACCCCAGTCAGAAATTTGGATAGACGCCTTTGTGTCGAAACCTGTGGGAGGTTATGGCCTTTCGGGCTGGATTTGGGAAACAGTTGAAAATGAATTCATCATCAAACAAGGCCCCAAGCTGTTGAGCTTGGAAACATCTTACCCCAAAGAATAAAGAATCCACATCCAAGGAAATGGCTTTAGTAGTAGTAATACCCTAAATGAGCGAAAGTCGAGGATGCATAATAAATCAAACACATAAAATATTTTTCCCGTTTTGTTTACGCCCAAACACCAAATCAGGCCGAACTTGAGATTTCGTAATTTTGAGTTAATGGTTCAATATCATAAACTCTAAACCGATATTAAAACGCACGATACAGATTGCCGACTTGAAAAAACCAGTCCTTTATATATGCAGTTCCACAATGTCACTGTCGCTTAACACGTGGTCTCGTTGCACCAACTGTCCGTCATAGACGGCCGTGCCCCATAATCGGGCGGTTTTTAATTTGCTGGCAAAATCCTGGTGGACTTTCCCTGCAAAGTCCTCAACCGTATCTCCTTTTTTCAAAATAAACGGTTCCTTGAAATCCGGCTCTTTACCGGGAGCTTTGGAGTAGACGCGTATAATTTCGAGTCGCTCAAACAGCGTTCTTTTAAACTGTTCCAGGTTGCGACCGGTGGTTGCTGAAACCGGAATCGAAGGCCAGTCATTCTCAAGCAGCTCACAGAAAATTTCGAAATTTTCATCAAAATTGTCATCGTCAAACTTGTTGGTCAGCACCAAAAAGGGTATGAAGATTGAGCCGCGCTGCTCAGAGTAAAGCTCCTTTAGGTGGTCGGGCATGATCCGGTGTTCTTGAAGGATGGCAACCGAATCTTCAAGCTGATGTACCGGATCCGTCTGCAAATCCACGACCAATAAAATATAGTCCGATCTACGAATCAGGTCCAACAATTCCGGTTCCATAAAATCCCGGTTAAGCGGCGGCGTATCCACCAGTTGGATCTGGATGTTTTCCATTGGCATCATTCCCGGAGTGGGTTTCCAGGTTGTATACGGAAAATCAGCGATTTCGGGTGTGGCGTTGGTGAGAGCTGATACCAGGGCGGATTTACCCACATTGGCAGGACCGACCAGCACCACTTGTCCGGCGCCTTCTTTTTCGATACGAAAAGCCGATTCTCGCTTGCCGGTACCTTTTTTGGCCTGAGCGGTGGTTTTTAATTTAGAGAGCCGTTTGCGCAGTCCGGCCCTGAGCTTGTCCGTGCCTTTGTGTTTGGGAACAATGCGCAGCAATTCTTCGATACAAGAAATTTTCTCACCAGGTGTTTTGGCGGCGCGATATCGTTTATCCGCCTCAAAATACTCAGGGGGAAGATTTGTCGCCATGGATTTGACCGGATGTTTTTATAATTAAATATGTGTTGAATGGAAACTATTTAAAATATCGAATGCACCAATCTTCATTCAAACAAAGCCTAAAATCTTCAATCCCACAATTAAAACTATATATATCTAAAAATTCATAAAAAAGCAAAAGGACAAACCCTATCAAATGGGTTTGTCCTTTTTGAAAAACGATATCGCATGAATTTTATGGACATACTTCTTTTGATAACCGAAAGGGACGTCAGACGATCCTATTCGAAGGCCTTGCTCAAGGCCTCACGAAGTTCACCTGAACCAAGGTTGCCGGCAGAACTTTTAACAAGGATATCAATAGGTGTCACTGCTTTTCCATAGTACGCCTTATTCCATTTGTCCCGCGTCGCGATGACAGCGCCTTCCAGGGAAATTCCAGCATAGGCTCCTTTGGATCGCGTATAGGAAACAATGTCAGCCACGACATACGATTTGGCACCTCCACCAATCGGCCCAGTGGCAATGGATGCATCAACCCCGAGCTTAAAGGAGGATGTAAGCAAATTATCCACAGCCTTTTGGGTCCTCACCATCATGATCACTTCCGCTGCCTCGCCACCAATCTGCAACCCAAGGGGCAGGGAGCCAATGGTGTAAAAGGCTGGTTGGCTCCAAAGGCCTGTTTTTGCAGGAAAACACGAAGATATATTGCAGAAAACAACAACCAATTAATGGCTGAAATCTTAATAACTCGATTAAAAAAAAGCAGGGCCATTGCTGACCCTGCCCTTTCCACCTTGAAAGCTTCTTTGGTTTCAAGGCATCATCCAATTTGGTTGAGCCATCACTCTGATTGAGTGTGGAGTCGCCCAAACTTTAATATTTTCTCGATATGTACTGGCCACATTTATAGCACATACCAACCATTTTAATTTAAAGGCTTCACTAAATGCTGGATAATGGTACTACCCTGATCGAAGAGCCCAAGGCGCGCCTCCTGGCTGAACAGAATCAACAGGGTTACCAGAAACATAAACTTTCAACTTAACTATAAATTCATAATTTTGTAATTTTATTGTGTCAAGCAGAATTATATATAATTTATATATAATTCAATGGAATTAGAATATATTGTATTTTATTAAAATAAATTACAGCATATTGTGTACCTGCAAATCAATAAACTGAGTAAAATCGAACTGCTGTACTACAATGCCTGTTTATGTACCTCTAAACAATCAACCTGCGAGAGCAACTCTGAATTTTATAGGCTTAATCTTCTATTTTGAATTTTTCTTGAACGGCATTGCAGACCGGACATTTCAAGGAGGGCTTGTCTACGGCAATATTTCCGCAGATTTGGCAGACATAATAGTTTGTTGAATCATGGGCGCCTTCTTCGAGCACTTCTTTTAAAAGATTTAAGTGAACTTTTGCCACCTCACCGAACTGACCAAACGCTTCAGCAGCTTTTTTCTTCCCTGTTTCATTCAATTGTTCGGAAATTTGAGGATACTTCTGTGTATTGTCTCGGCCTTTGCATTGTAACATTCCTTCCAAATATCCAGCTGTATCGCCAATTTTACCCCTTATATACATGAGTGTACGACGGGCGTGAATTTCTTCTGCCCGTGCCATTGCTCTAAGCAATTTGGAATGAAGAGTCCACCCGTCTCGTTTGAGCTTTGCAGCGTAAAGCCGATTGAGTACACTTGATTTAGACATATATGCAAAAGCCTGGGCCATGTCGGAATTTAAGTTATCTGCCATCGTTAAACCTCTTTGAAATATTACCGCATCAAGGATATGCAACTACTCAATAGCTATGATGAACCTTTTGTTCTTATTGTGTTCTTCTATCTCAACAAAAGTCCCGCGGATGCCTGATTTCTCCGACAGTTCAACGATCTCATTTAGGTCAATGCCATTCTCCTCCAGCGAAACAGCTATCTGTTTAGGCATGAGTTTCGATGCTATTTTGAGTATTGCAAGAGGAATGGTAATCGTTCTCTCTGGTTCAGCCTCGCCACCTTTGAACACTCTGATCTTCACCGTCATAATATTAATGGTGCTCCTTTCTTTATGGTAAGCAGCCTGTGCTTCACGAAGATGATATGCACCCTTCGACTCCCCAACCTTTCGGCCCTTTGCCCGGACACCGAATTTCTCTTTTATGCCTTGGACAAAATTCTTACCTGAATTTTGGACGAGTCGGAGGTTTTCATATTCTAATCGTACGGACTGTCAGGAGACACCCTCAACCAGTTTTGCAAAGATATCGGTGTTGCTGAGAATACCAACCAGGTCAGTTCCGTCAAGCACAAGCAATCTTCTAAAGCCGACCATACGCATCAACTGCTGGCAGCTGTAAATCGATAAACCTATGTTGACAGTGATCGCCGGTTTACTCATTATGTCCTCAACCAGGACCTCAATTCCGCCAATTGTTTCTGTAAAGAGTGCTTCAATGATATCTTTCCGGGTAATGATGCCGAACGTGTCTCTATCGTCATAAGGTTCAACGATGAGACTCGATACACCCAGATCGTGCATCATTTTCGCGGCCGCCAATAAGGTCGTATTTTGGTTAACTATTTTAACGTCCGTTTTCATAAGATCCTGGACCATCAGTTTTTTCATATCCATATCGATGTTTCCTCCTATAACATAGGTTACCTTATAAGCTCGACAGCCTGTTGTTCTTCGTTAAATACAAAAGCAACTTTTCCCCTTATATCTTCCTTGACGTGAAAGGCATATCCACTCACAAACACCCTAGTCCCCGAATAAATGGCCTTTTTCACATCCAATTTCACGGGTTTACCATCAATTATAGACATTTTCCGTACTAGTTGTTTCCTGTATTTAGCAAGCCTTTTTTCATCAATTAATATCTTGCGTCTGAGCTTGACCAGCCTTGCGAGTTTTCTTGCGTGCTCCTTTGAGAGCATTTTGCCTTTTCCCGATTTGGCGTGCTGTGCAAGAACCTTGTCCATCTTCGCCCGGCTCCGCGTGAATTCCGCCAACTGCTTTGCAATATTATTCAACTGTTTCCGAAACTTAAAATCCATACCGACACTCACGTAAGTTTTGACACCGCCTTCCGATCCTATTTCGTTTACTTTGGCACCCTTACCTGCCACGATGAAACCGCCCCTTATACGACCCTTTCCTTCATTTACGATTATACTCCCCTTGGCCGATACAGTGCTTCGTATTATATCATCGCGTACGGATATGTTACCGTCGGCATGAACACGGGCATTTTCAATAAAACGTGCTGTAAAATTTCCGCCTGCATGGACTCTTCCTTGTCCCGAACCGATGATGCCGCCTTTTATGCAGATGTTGGTACCGGCTTTGACAATAGCGTCTTCAACGCCGCCGCCGACTTGAATCTCACCGGTGGTATTTACATTGAATCCTGACCTGATCCAACCTTTGATGTTCAATGAACCGTCCATTGTCAGGTTGCCGGTTGAGAAATCCACATCACGAGGTATTTCATACTGTTTAAAAACTGCTATTTTACCTTCTTGAATAAGGACGACCATGCCTTCGATTTCTGAGGTAAGGCTAAGAGCATCATCCGAGATCGCCACGTTATCTGCGGGGATGAGGTCTTTGTCCATACCGGGCTCAGCGGTAATAATATCGCCGAACACGTCAACCCCTTCTTTTCCCGGTGTCGGCGGCACCTTGACCGCCAGCAGGTCCCCCGCTTTCACGTTTTGTATGGTTCCGCGTTCTTTAAAATCTATATCCCCCAATTGCTCGTCAATAGCCCCCGCGATTTTCTCAGATTGGAACTTGAGTTCTATTCGAGCATCCTCTCCGCGTTCAGCCACTGTTCCTTTCGCAATAACGGCATCGTGAACCGGCTTGTTTGCTGAGGCGACCTCGTTCAACACCTGCTTAATGGTTTTCCGCTTAATACCATGGACGATTCCTCGATCGGCGAGTAATTGTTCAACCAGCTCCATAGTAAGCATCCTTCGCGACTCCGACGGCGGATGGACAGTTAGATGAGCGCTTAATTTATCCTCCGATACCCGCAGCGGATCGTCAACACAAAATCTACCATCTATGTAATCTGCGTAGCCCGCGGTTACGCCCTCGGCAACGATGTATGTCACTCCGTCATCGAGAACAGTGACGTTCGTCCCGGCTGTTACCTGTTTGTCCTTGGGTTCGGCACCGGTAAGGGTTTTTCCTGTTACGGTACTTCCGTGCACAGGTTCCTCCGGTGGAATTTTGATTGCAAGCTCATCACCGGCGGTAAACATCTCCTTGAGAACTGTGGATGTATCCAGTCTGCCGTCCCGCCTTGCAGCATCCACGGTTTCGGGATCATCACCATTAAGCTGAAATTTGAACTCTATCCGGGCGTCGACACCGTCTTTGGCCGGAGTAGCCTCGGCAACCATGAGATTCCGGGTCAGTTCGCCAGCCTCAATTGCCTTTTTGATCAAATCTTCTTTAATACCGTGAACAACGCCTGTCTGTTCCAGCGCTGCGCATACGTCTTCGAACGTAAGCTTGCTGTTGTCTGCAAGGATGGGAAATATGGACATTTTAGCCCACATCTCGCGTTTGTCTGTCTTGATCGGGTTTGTTACTGACACGTTCTTTGGAGTCGCCCGTGCCGTACCATATAAGGTAGCGATAAATGTACTACCGTCCTCGGTGATGGTCACATGGTCTCCGGCTGCAAAATCGAATTCCTTTCCATACTTAGCGGGTACTTCTTCACCGAAAATGTTTCTACCGGGCGTCCCTTTTGTGGCGGGAATTCTGACAGCGACAATCTGGTCCGGTTTGACCATATTATTGGCACTAGGATCCTTGTTGACCGCACCCTGACCGATTTTCAGCTCGATTCGGCCGTCCTTCCCGCTTTTGGCAGACTCGCCGGCTGCAATCTGTATATCGTTCTTCGTCGTATCGGTATCTATAACTTCAGAAACAATATTTTCTATGACCTCCTTGTTTATTCCTACAACGATATTCAGATCTGCTAACGCGTGTTCAATGTCATCAATTGTTACTGGTTTGCCGTTGTCCAAAGGCGGCGTTATTGTCCTGATGGTTGCGCCCATCTTATCTTCCCAGATGTCAATATCGAATTGGCCGGGCGCGTTCTTCATCGAAACAGCATAAGTTGCTTTATCAATCTGTACTACCGTTACTTCGTCGGGCTGCACACCGAGTTGCCGGGCGCCCTCAATACGAGCAGCCTTATCGTTTTCTATGGAAATGGTAACGGTGGTTTTTTGCATTTATAGTCCTTATATTACCAAATCTAACGCTGACATTATGTTCAGGATATTTTTAAAAAAGGCAGATTATTCCAAAATATTCTCAATTAGATTGCTTAAAAGACAGTATCATCGAGGCTAGTGTCAAATTGTGTTTTTCCCTTCCTCCCTGACCGTGTCTCAGTTTGCGGTTCTGTGCCTGAAGCTTGCATCAGCATAAATCCAATACCATTGAAGATTACTTTTCTAAATCAAAACCTTATATGATTAGATCATGGCTTTGTTTTTAAAGATGGCCTTTAAAATTGCCATCTCTATTTCTGGAGAGGGCTTCCATTTAAATTGATGATCAAAACGTTTTTTAGCAAAGTGGTGTTGGGCATCAATGACGACAGGATCATTTTGAAAATAAATAGGGGGCGTTAAGTTTACGCCTAAGCTCATTACGTCATCTCGAACAGTGCCATCAATCCGCCCTTTAGAGTCGAAATGCATAATGAAATATTCCATACGCAAGATTTCTACTGGCTTTCGATTCTCAAATTCAATCGCCACCTCAGCATATCGCACACGCTTGCCGGCATATTGTGGGAAGGATATATCTGGGTCACGCTTCATCAACCTTTCATACTTTTTCATCGAAAGACGCTCCAAAGAATTATCATCATTAACAATAAAGATTCGAAGACCTACACCCATAATGCTCCGGATTTGAAATCAATCTCTAATTTCAATTGAAAATATTTCACCTATATTCTGCGATTGTCGCATTTGCTGGAGATGCAAGGCATCGAGCGTGCAGCTGTAGTGTACTACCGCAAACGCTCGATAACGAAGCAGATCCGGTGAATGCGGCAATCCAGCAGGGTAACTAATCTCGAAAAAAAATACATGATGCCTGTATTTTGGTGAAAGTTCAAATTTGCCAAATAGAGTGTAATATTTTGTAATCATATAACAATAACATACCTTCGAGATTAGTTATGCAGATTTTAGGTATCAAATTAAACCTATAGTTAACAGACAATTGAGGCAAATGTCAAATTTAATTGAAACGTTTTTTATTCATAAATCTTGGCGAAGTTAAAGAAAAGCGATTGCAACGGTTTGAGCCCGAAGGGCGAGTTTTGGAATCGCCTGGAGCGAGCCTTAGATTTATCAAAAAACGTTTCAGAGCCAGCGAAAAGTAATTTGGACAACAGATTGTCAAGATTTGACACCCGTTTTTACTCCTTAATGGGCAACTGTTTCTGCTACCCCTTCAATACCGAGCTTACGCATAAGCGGTCCCATGGTGATTCCCTGCACAACTAACGAGAAGAATACACAACCAAACCCTGCCACCAACAACACCGGACGGCACGTAACCAGAATACCTTCATTGGGCAGATGAAGCAGCAAAGCAATCGGTATCGAGCCCCTCAAACCGCCCCAGAATAGAATGTGCTTCCATCTCTTCGGTCGCTTAGTACCGACCTGATTTAGCAACCAGTAGAAACTGTAAGAAACCGCTGCACGTGCTATCAGCATCGCCGCAATGGCAACAAACACCGTCATCCACATAATATTTACCGGCACTTCGCGCAACTCCAGGCCGATCAAGACAAACAGGAGCGAATTGATCAGGAAACCTATGGATTCAAAAAATGTTTCAACCGTCTTAGTCGTCTTTTCGCTCATCGAAAGTTGCCGGCCATAATTACCTATCATCAATCCGGCCATCACAGTTCCAATTACGCCGGAAAAATGCACGACTTCCGCCAACCAGAATGACCCGTAAGTCAAAACAAGACAAAGAGCATTTTCCAGCAGATGATCCTCTATATGACGCATGATCTTAAAAACGATCCAGCCGAGTACTGCCCCCAGCAGTAGCCCCCCGACGGAAACCTTTACAAATTCATATACCGCCTGGCCGAATCCAAATCCTTGCCCATCCACCAAGGCCTTGAGCAGGATCGTGAACAACACTACCCCGGTTGCATCATTAAAGAGCGACTCTCCTTCCACTATTGTCTTTAGATCTTCAGGTGCCCCCACCTCCTTGAACAACGACAGTACACTCACAGGATCCGTTGGTGAGATCAAGGCACCAAAAAGTATCGCCACCATCATTGAACTGATACCACCCAACCATCCAACCACTCCTCCCACTAACAGGGTTGATACAATAACGCCCGGCACTGCAAAACACACAATCGGCCAAAACTGCTCCAAGAGAGAGTTTAGATTCATGTGAAACGCTCCTTGGAAAAGCAACGGTGGCAAAAACACAAAAAATATTAGATCATGCCCAAATCCCGTCTCCTCAATCTCCGGACCAATACCCAACACACCTATCAACAGTCCTACCAGAGTCAAAAATATCGTATACGGTAAATGCGTTACCATCTTACTGGCAATCGCCACCACACACGCTAGCAACAACAACCCGATATATATTCCAACCGCATGCTCGATCATTTTGATAACTTCCGCTTTATTTCTTTATCAATTATAATGCCCGTCTAACGGCAATTAAAATTCCCGAAATAAAAAAAATGGCAAGGCCATTAACCCTGAACTGTGAACGCTTGCCTGTATTTTATACTACTTTAATCAAGAATCAAGGTTTGATCCCAATCACAAGCCCTGATAAAGCTTTCGATAAAATGTTGGCGGTTTTTTTGATATTATCAACATTGTCCCTGAAATCCTTCTCTCTAATTTCTAATTGTATCGATTCAACTTGTGATCGTTTATATCCTTCATTCATGAACCATTGGTTCATGTAATCTTCATGACGGCCACGGAAATTGCTGGCATTTTTTCTTGTTAATATAGTGGTTAAACCATACTCGGTAAGCAAATTCTTAAACCTGTTAACTGTTTCTTTGCGAGCCGTAAAACTATTTTTAGGTTCGCCTGTTTTGGGGCTATCCCCTTGCCCAAACCCGATTAAAGCATGAAGTGCATCCGCTTTTCCCTTAAACTTACTGGCTTTGTTTTTTGCTTCGGTTTTTGCACTGCTATTTTTCATACCATGTATCCAAACAACTAAAGTCTTACCGGAAGCTTTTATCATCTTTCTTATTTCATCGAGAAAAGTTGGATGCATTTGAGCTTGTTCTATTTTGTAAAGATTTAGATCCTTATTCTCAAGATTTGGTCCTTTCATTTTTCGAGGTTTTCTAAAGACATCGTTAATAATTCCACAACATCCAAGTTGTTTAACAATTTCATGTGTCAGTATATCTGTGTTTATGTCGTCTTTTGGTTTGGTTGCAACGCCATGTGGGGCAATTAACAATAAACGTGAATTTCCGGGAATAACCTTAATATCATCTTCAATTGATGGTGATTTGGCTTTAGCCATTTTTTCTCCAACAATTAGTACGGATGGGACGTACATAAGATTATAATTCCGAAAATTTTCCACATAGATCCTCATTAATTTTCATGCAAGATTCAGGTAGAAGACTCAAGCTAAAGTACTTATCCACACCCAGACGGGTAAAAACTTATAAACTCATGTACGCACACTAAATTATTACCAAATTTACATCATATTATATCTAAAGACTTTCATACAGATCTGTTCAGAATATGTCAATAATTCAAAGGTTTTAAATAGAAATCCGCATAAACGGCAGATATTTATTTATGGAAACCCAAATTGTGGTATATTAGCCCGGATATTTCACGTGTGCGAGGCGTTCATTTGAAAGTTGAACGAAGTGAAACCCCGCCTTCGGGGGCATTCAAGGGCGCAGCCCCGCTTTACAAAGCGGGATAAACCTCCGTATTCTTAAAATATAAGCGAAATTAAAATGAAAAAAGAAATGGTCACCGAACGAGATGGGTCGATAAGCAATAAGACTGCTGAAAGGCTTGCAGCGATGATAATGAAAGCCCGACATCTTGTGGGATTTACTGGTGCTGGAATATCCACAGAAAGTGGATTGGCCGACTTCAGGGGACCTGATGGTGTATGGACCAGACAGGACAAAGGATTGCCTCCACCGAGAAGCAGAAGAATTGAAGATGTACGACCTAATCGTGCACACATAATCGTAGCAGATCTAATTGATCAAGGGTTCATGAAATTTCTTATTAGCCAGAATGTAGATGGATTGCATATA
The DNA here is from genome assembly GCA_964492995.1 of uncultured Desulfobacteraceae bacterium. GTDB lineage: Bacteria > Desulfobacterota > Desulfobacteria > Desulfobacterales > UBA11574 > S5133MH16. Next base: position 21,866 of record CAZBOB010000041.1, read on the forward strand.
ATGAGCGGCGTTCCAGTTGAAAAGATCGCTGAACTCCATGGTAACCATTATCTAATGGTATGTGATCATTGTAACAAAAAAATGACTTACCAAGAGGCAGGCTGGGATCGCCGTCGCTTTGGTCCCGGATATAGGAGATACCCAGCTGTTTCCGGACAACCCGGATGTCCCAACTGCGAAGGACGATTGTATTCATCAATTGTAAATTTCGGTGACCCACTTCCTGAAAGGGATTTTAATGAGAGTATGGAACACGCCGAGAAGGCGGATCTGATGTTGATCATCGGATCAAGCCTTGTGGTAACACCTGCTGCTGACCTGCCCTTAATCACAAAAAGAAAAGGTGGCAGCCTTGTGATTATCAACAAAGGTGAGACAGCACTGGATAAGATTGCTGATATTAGAATATGGGCCGGTGCGGGCGATACTCTCGAGAAAATAATTAAGAAAATTAAGGCCAGGCATTCGGCAAGTGCTTGACGCTGCTTTAAACCATTAATGAATGTAAACTTTACCACCCTAACTGAGCGAAAGTCGAGGATGCCCCAGCTTTGAGGCATCTAGGGCGAAGCCCCGCTTGATAACGCGGGATAAACCTCCGTCGTCTACTGCGAGTCCTTGATAACGAAGGAGATGGGGTATCATCGGCTTTCCCGCAGGGTAAACAAAGTGGGATTTTTTCAAAATTGTATATCTCATTTATAGAAGAGTTATGAAAATACATCAGATTATCTAAATTTCATAAGAAATTAAAGCGTTATATTATGTTTCCCATTTTGTTTACGATCAATTAGGGTACCACATTTAAGGTGGTCTATGATGAGGGTGGTTTTCTCTTGCTGCGCCACACAAGTATAACGGCAATAGCAGCCATAGGTAAGCTTACAATATACGCAAGGGAAAGCCCCCAATATGAATTGATAAAGAGAAAGAGAGATCCAGAGATTAAAAACAAAATTGCGCTAACTATGTAGCGCCAATTACCAATCATTACAAATCCTTTGGTTGGTTTAGCTACCGGCATAAAACTTAAGCCTATACAGAAAGCCCCGTGAGATATTCTCAACTAAAACATTTCCAATAATGGGATAGTTTACTTTTTACTTTACTAACAATCTTTACAGCTTCCTTTAATCCATTGTCTGGATTTATATCCTGCGAAATGGGCTTCAGTTCTTCTAACTCTATTTGAATTCCTGTAACCCCCACAATTGAAGCCAGCCATCCTAATGATACAATCTGTAGGCTATCGCTATAACCAGAGCCAATGAAATCAACAACTTTCCCGTCACATATCTTAGAAGCCAATTGTCCAATAATAGAACCTATAGATCTAATGCCTTCAAGCGTCAATCCCATCTGCGTTATCCTGTCACTGAAGTGAGGATCGCTTCCATCCACCATCAATATGATTTCAGGAATAAATTCTTCGGCAATAGGTATAAGAATCTCATTTAACACATACTCATAGGTATAATCACCAGATCCAGGGGGCATAGGTATATTCACGGAATAGCCCATACCATGTCCCTCTCCAATCTCATCCACAAAACCTTTTCCGGGATAAAGCGTCAGGGGATTCTGGTGAATGGATAAAAATAAAACACGTGAGTCTGTTGAAAAAATTTCATAAATACCATCTCCCGCATGCGCATCGGTGTCTATAATCAAAATCCTGTTTACACCAAAGTTTCTCATTAAGTTTTCAGCACAGATACCCACATCGCTGAAAACCCCAAAGCCTTTTTCATGATTCCTGGTAGCATGTTGTACACCTCCTCCTACAACAAATGATTTTTCGTATTTTCCGGATTGAACCACCTCACCGGCAAGTTTGCCGGCACCTGCTAAAAGCTTTGTGCCCCTCACGAATCCAGGGGAAAGAGGAGTATCGTAAGGATCTTTGCTTTCACACCTCTCAATTCGTCGAATATACTCTTCGGTATGTATAAGTTTAAGATCACTTTCTGTAGCATAGGAAGGAGAAACAGTTTCGAAATCAGGGTGACGGCCTAATTTTTGTTTAAAAAGGTTAACGAAAATTTGATACCTGTCTCGTTTAAGCACATGACCGAGGTCGTACTCTTTTAACTTTTCGTCATATACAATGGCATATTTACTCATCAGTTGATTTTCCCGTATTACTTAAGCTGACAAGAATTATTACCTGAAACTTGCATGAAAATTAATGAGAATCTTTAGGTTACTTATTTGAGCCGGATTTATACAAAATGATGTAATTATACGGTTTACTCAAATGGTATATGGGATGATGATCTTTTTTATTCATTAATTTTCACCCCAAAGGGCGAGCCGGAGGCTTCCATCTGCTGCGTTATTAAGGGCTCGTAATAGTTCACTATGACTTCGCCCTTAAATGCCTTGCATATGAAAGCCTCCGGCTCGTGCAAAATTCAGGTATTAAAGACCTCATTCATTCACTTGCGCTCGTGAAAATGGAATTGCCTTCGTAAAAAACCAACAACCGGCCTGGCTTAATCCTGTTCCAATTCTCATTGCTCAAAGGCTTGCTGGCCACGATGTATCCTCGTTCCTCTGGATTTATGACCTCTGCCAAATTGATCGTCAGGTATTGGCCACGAAGTCTGACAACTTTGTATGGCGCCTGACGCATTAAGAAATGAAGTCCAACGTGCCCTGACCTGTCGTGGTATACGAATAGGTGCCTGCCATCACTAAAGATCAGGTTCAGCTCTCCTAATCGGTTTATTTCTCGTAATTTCTCGTGCAAGAGAGTGAAGCCATTCCTATCGGCCAATTGAATACCACGATGGCTGAGCCATGATAATAAACTACAAAAGACAAGCTCGGAATCGGTTTCGCCAATGGGGCTGAATTCTATAGAGGGAAAACTTAGTTGACTGGGATCTATGGTTCCATTGTGGGCAAAAACCCAAGTTTTCTGATCAAATCTCCGATAAAAGGGATGTGTGTTGACGTAACCCACCCCACCTGCTGTCGCACGGCGGATGTGCGAGACAAAGATCCGCGACCGAGCGCCTAAGTGTTCCTGAAAATTTTCGGCAAGACGACTCCGGAACGCAGGTCTCGATTCTTTTACGATTTGGGTACCATATTCATCATACCATGCCACTCCCCAACCATCAGGATTCTCCATTGCCCCGGCCTTCAGACCAGAAAATGCCAAATGAAATGAAACTTCTGTGTTGAAACAAAGACCCAGTAGTTCGCACATGAAAATTGCCTCCCGACGAAACACGACCAACTCAAGCGACCATGTAAAGATATCTTGCAGTATCTATTTTTATTAAAATCGATTGCTTGTCAATAATGGGCATAAAATATCATTTTGATTAGATAGTGCCTATCCATAAATCTTGGCGAAGTGAAAGAAAAGCGATTTCAACGGTTTGAGCCCGAAGGGCGAGTTTTGGAATCGCCTGGAGCGAGCCTTAGATTTATTAAAAAACGTTTCAGAGCCAGCGAAAAGTGATTTGGGCAACAGCCCGGAAAGATGCGATCCTGGTGTTCTCAATTAAGATTGTTTCTTGCTCACCAGTATAGCTATTCTTTCCTTCAATATAGCATTTTCATTTTTGAGCCTTTCGATTTCTTCGTGGGCTTTCACCAGCCTTTCAGAATATGACTCAAGCAAATTTTCAATAAATTCCTTGTCAATTTCTTCCTTTTTTCCTTGGGTGTTTTGTTCCATTCCTCTTGGCCCTCCCATGCGACTGGAAGTTTTTGAACCCATTTAATATTGAATTTCTAAGAATACTGTTCAATAAAAAACACAAAGCCCCACCTCTCTGATTGAGAAACAGGGTTCATTGTCATCACATATGCTCTCCCTTTATTTAGGGTTAAACCCTAAATGAGCGAAAGTCGAGGATATCCCAGGTCCAAGGCATCAAGGCTGCAGCTGTAGTCGTCTACCGCAAGGCCTTGATAACGCAGGTCGAAGATCCCGTGAATAGCGGGTAGATGGGGTGTCATCGGCTTTCCTGAAAGGTAAATAAAATGGCATTTCTTTTAAAATTATATATCTCATTTATAGAAGAGTTATAAAAATACAGTTGAATTTACAAAATAGTTGATAAATTAATCACATATAATGTTTTGCCATTTTATTTACGATCATTTAGGGTTGAAGCAACTATCTTGAAATCATGTAACTGGGGTCACATGTAAATGAGGTCAAGCTTTGACACTATTCCTTTTTTCTTACAAAATTACAAAAAAAGCAAGGCTATTAACCCTGAACCCTGAACCTCTGAACCCTGAACCCTGAACCCTTACCTGTATTTTATACTTCTTCTTGTCGGGCCGAAGCTTTCAGCAAAGGCCGATAATCAAGGATCAAGGTTTGACCCCAACACCGTGATCTTTCCTCCCAAACGATAGGCAACGGCCTTCTCAATTCCAATATCTATTAATTCTAACATTCTATTTAGCTCCGGGTGAATGATTTAAGCATAACGACCCATTGAGCTGTTTGGTGTACATGAAACATATTCTTACGAATGCAAGAATCGTGAAATAGCCAAATCTGTTCCAACCCCCTTATTCTAATACTTCCTTCACCCTCCCAACTTCACCGCTTTCTAAACGGACTTTAATGCCATGAGAGTGAGGAAGGGCCTTTGTCAGAACGTCCTTCACTATACCTTCCGTTAATTTTCCGGATCGCTGGTCTTTTTTCAATACTATCAGAACATGAAGACCTGGCGATATTTTTACACGATTTTCATCATTCATGACTTTAATTTTATTACCGCCAAAAGGGCGGAATTACCCCAGTCAAAGTACAAGCCTAAATGAGCACTAAACCTTGTACTGCAAATAGAAACTTATTATTTAATGGGCCCGGAAGTTCCCAATTGACCTGCCCGAACTTCTAAAAACCATTAAGAAACTTTTGGAATAATCCTATTTAGGACTGCTTTTTCAGTGCATCCACGGTTCCAAGGTCACACACATCAAAACTTTGTCCGCACCCACCGCAAATCATCTCGCATTTATCCGGTGAACGCGATCTCCGTTCCTTTAACTTTGCGTGACATTCCGGGCATCTGAGGTCAATCGCATCTTTATTATTATCGGAGTCAGTTTTCATATAGCTTTCCTTTATCCATATTTTTATTTAATTGAATTATGCGGCAATCACTTCCAAAAGGTAGTTCCGCAAGCCTAAAAACCGTTTTCATTACTAATAACAAGGCATCTCATCAATTTTCATGCAAGATTCAGGTTATAAATTAACGCACTTTAATCAATTATCAAGGATTGGGCCCGGTCCCTACAGGTTTCATTACAACAAATTATAAAAATTTTAAACACATAAAGTTTTCAATGTGAATATTTCATCCGTGGCCTCGAAAAACGGATAAGGAATTTAAACGTCTCGGAAATTCTACAATTTATTGAAAATACAGGTTTATCAATGGCAACCTGTTTGTGCCATCAAGATGGAAGAATGGAATGCTGGAATGCTGGAATATTGGGAGTAATGGCGGAAATAAACCATTTTAATTGTAAAAAACTCCTTTCCTTCAACTTCGTTCAGGACAAGCTCACCCATCATTTTTACCCAGTGAAACTTTTTTTCTATTTCACCGGGGCCATTACTCCATCATTCCATTATTCCAATTGGGGCGAAGCCCCTAAGTTCTAATTAAGATGCGGCCCTATTGTTCTTTTTCGGTTGTATCCACTTTCCGGGTCTGTTATTGAATGCTTTGGATTAATGTGTTTAAGAGTCAAATGAACCCCACTTCTCGAGCAAAAACCTATCGCAATCAGCCTTTGGCAGCCGCTCTATTCGTCTTGAGTGCATCTTTCACTTTTGCGGCGTTGGGGGCACTGATAAAAGTTGTCTCAACTTCGCTCACAAATGAAATGGTTGTCTTCTTTCGCAACCTCTGCGCCCTCGTCTTCATTCTGCCGTGGATCTGGTACAGCCGTCCTCTTGGAGGAGTCAAAACATCGTTCTTTCAACTCCACCTGCTGCGTAGCTTGTTGGGGCTTGGGGCAATGTACTGTTTTTTCTATTCAATTGCTCACTTGCAGCTCTCCGAAGCCTGCCTACTCGCTTCTACCGCACCTCTGTTTATTCCGGTGATTGCCTATATATGGATCCGTGAGCCTGTTGCCCAGAAGGTGCGAGGAGCGATAATTATCGGTTTTATTGGCATCCTCTTAATTCTCAAGCCTGGAATCGGAGTATTTCAGCCGATTGCAATCGTGGCTTTGGCGGCAGGCATCTTTGCCGCTCTGGCCATGGTTAGTATCCGACGAATGTCAGCCTCTGAGCCTACGATCCGAATCGTTTTTTATTTCACCACGTTTGGCACTTTAATTTCGGCTGTGCCCCTGGTTTGGTCCTGGCAATCACCGCAACCAAAGATATGGTGTTTACTCATCCTTATCGGCATGTTGGCCGCAGTTGGGCAAATCCTGATCACCAAGGGGTACAGTCTCGCACCGGCGGCCCAGGTTGGTCCATTAACGTACGGGAACGTGGTATTTGCTACCTTCCTCGGTTGGCTATTTTGGGGCGAATCTCTCGACGCTATGACATGGGCAGGCGCTGTCCTGATTTGTATTGCCGGCATTATCGCCACTCGACGAACAAAAACTCATGCACTTCTGGGCACTACAGCCAGAGAAACAACACATACAGTTGAAGCGTCCGGCCAGGAAACCACTCTGTCAAGCCAGGTATAAGTCTGGACAAAATTACACATCGAGTGTAAATAGGTGTCGTACCTTGGCATAACCTGAAACTTTCATATTGAATATTAAACGTCGAGCACTTTCTGCACGAATGTCCCGTAATAAGAATATAAGTCTAAAAAACACCTTTATTTTCAATAAATTGTAGAATTTCCGAGACATTTAATTAAATGATTTATAACTGCATTTTGGTCAGATATACCGGTGAGTTCGGGGTAAAGTCCACCCAGTCGCAGGAGTATATTGAAGATCTTATTCATAATAACATCAAACGGGCATTAACGGCCTCGGAAGGGCCGGATCTTCTCGACCGCATCAGGTTTTTAACTCGTCAAGGTCGTCTTTATATCTATTTTGAAAAGCAACAAAACACGGATATCGATTTATTAATTGCAGTTGTCGGACGAACATTTGGGATCTCTTCCATTTCACCCTGTTTTCGCACCTCAGTTCGCGATAAAACCGCTGTTGTCTCGGTAGCGGCCAAGCTGATGGTGGCACACGGAATCGGCCCCGGCAATTTCAAAATCGCAGTGCGCGCAATAAAGAATCCAAAATTAGATATTCCCTCTCTAAAACAAGACATCACCGGCTTATGTAATAAGATAGCTCTAAACAACGGGTCGCAAAAAGGATTCTCAAGGCCTCGTTTCAAAAAAGGGTCAAAATGGAAAATGGGCCCTTGGGGCGGCGAAATTGAGAGCAAGCCGGAGATAGAGGTTTATAAGGATCACGCTTTCATATCTGCAGAGCGGATTAAATCCCCCGGGGGCTTTCCGCTGGGTTTGGAAAATCAACTGGTCGCACTGGTTAGCGGCGGTTTGGATTCGCCGACCGCGGCCTGGCTGGCAATGCGGCGCGGCGCTGTTCCGGTTTTTGTTGTCATGGATCCTGATAATGACAGCAAAGGCTCCAAGGCAAATGCCTCTGCTGTAAGAGAAAAAGCGCTGAAAAACATTAAGGTTTTGGTTGAATATACAAAAGGGGCCCTCAAAGCGCCGACCGTCTATGTCGCTTCATATCAATCTGTGCTGGATGCGTTTATTCAACACGGGTCCCAAAAAGGCATCACTTGTCTGCTTTGCAAGCGTTTTATGTATCGAGTGGCCGAACAGATCTGCTTTCTTCATGACTGCCAAGGTATCGTGACCGGGGAAATACTCGGCGAACAGGCCAGCCAAACAGCCAAGAACCTCAGAGTGCTCGACAGTGCCGTAATGACGCCGGTGCATCGACCCCTCTTCGGGTTTGATAAGGATGAAGTCGTCACCCTGGCCGCCCGCATAGGAACGATGCCAATCGCCACCGTCGCATCAGTTCCATGCAAAGGGGTGACAAACCGCCCCACCATTTGCGGGGAAGTGTTCGAAGTTGAAAAAGTAGAAGAGAAAATTGACATAAAAAAATATCTTGAACAATGTTTGAGCGGCCTAGAGAAGGTATCCTAACTAGTGTCCATCCAGAAATGGTAGATTTTGGTTTTCGGCAAGGCCCGAGCGAGTTTTCAACCGCAGGCATAGCGCGCTATTTCGAGGATTGAAAACGAGCGAGAACGCCGCCGAGGGCCAAAAGATGCCGTTTATGGATGGACACTAACTAAATGAGCGAAAGCCTAGAATGCATAATAAATCAAACACATAAAATATTTTTCCCGTTTTGTTTACGATCAATTAGGGTTATAATCAGCTTGACTTTGTTCAACAACATCTTATTATTCAAACAATCAATAAAGGCCCGTTCTTAATTGGCGGGCCGGTTTCGTTCTGAAGGAAAGATCCATTTGTCAAAGCGGCAACCTGAAGTTTGGAACTATGAGAATTTTTTGAAAGGAGGGTGTCACTATGACTAATGGAATTGTAAAATGGTTTAATAGCGGCAAAGGCTATGGCTTCATTGAGCAGGAAGATGGTCCGGATGTATTTGTTCATCATTCAGGAA
>CAZBOB010000042.1:0-30217 GCA_964492995.1 uncultured Desulfobacteraceae bacterium
AAATGATAAACGTTGATGCCATCCACATACTCCGTTATAAAATAAGCTTTGGAACGAAAAGGCCCCCATCGTTTTTCCAAAAGCGCTATCGGTTTAGGCGTAGGGATTCCAAGGACTGCCAACCTGTGAGCGTTACGCCATGAATTCCATGCTCGACTGGGGCGCGAACATCGCTGAAGGGCGTGCCAGGTATTCTTGATATTGTACCGTTTAACAACCAAGCGTTGACCATCCACTTCAACCAGGGCCACAGTCGCAGTATTGCCGTTTTTAAGCAATCTGTTCCTATCAATCAAGATATCCGGGTCGGCCAGGAAACGAACCATTTTTTCCGTATTGTAGTTCCGATCATAAACCAAAAAACGATCCCAGGATTTTTGGCAACAAAAGGCAGAACATTCTCTATAGATCCTTTTTAGGTATTTTTTTTTATTCTTTTTGTGCTGGTAGCGTATTTCTTTTGTCAACCGATTGCATAGTGCGGTATTTTTCGGCCATGCTCTTTTTTCTAAATACATATTAAAGGCATCCGGAACCAAACGGTCAAATCTAGGATAGATCTTGGCAAAGAACAACCCTAAATTTTCCAAACTTTTTGATTCTGAAAGAGGCTTCCCTCTATAGCGAATATTAACGGCATCCCCATCGATGGTATAAATATCATTGCCAGACAAAATGAAATTCCCCATATGCAAATCATCATGTGTAAGTCCGGCTTCATGTTGATCTGCGATTATTGAAATTATCTGCCTCAGGAGTTCGGCGTGCCTATCATCACTTCTTACCTGTTTCCATGCTTCTGCAAGATCAATTGCTCGATCAATCATTTTGGAAACTAAAACCGGCTCACATCCCGGCTTAAGCAGGCCTTTAAGCAGTAAAGTTTGTGTCTTTACCCCTGCCTCCTTTAAAGCGCGTATCCCTTTTTCTTCACGGGCACAATGTTTTTTCGCTCTCCTTGAGTCCAAAAAGAACTTTACAACCACATATTGCCCATTGTACTCACCGGAACATACCAGCCGTTTGCCAGGCAAAATTCGCAAGATCCGGCTACAGATCAATTCAATCTGCTGGTTATCGGATTCCAAAAGTGCTCGAAATGGGATTTCCAAGCTGCGTCCAGAGGTAGAGAGATAATAACTGTCTGCAATACGAACACCGTTCAAAACGCTTTATCCTTCTTTTTCGTCAAGTGATACATTGGCTTCCAGTTCTTTTATCCAGTCTTCTTTCAAAAGGTTGGCCGTCCTGGTTTCGAGCTTTTTTTGTTTTCTCTTATACCTCAACGGCTTCTCTTCACGCACAGCAGCAGTACCATGCGCCATATGTACAATTTTTGAGGCCATCTATTAAGTTCTTCTCAGATTGAATCAGTTTGTTTTTTTTTTGCTCTGCGACGCCGGCGTCTGGCGATATCTTCCCGATAAAGATGTGGATGATACTTTCTCCACCGCTTGTGAACCCAAAACCATTGTTCCGGATGGTTCCGAAGCATTGTTTCAATAGCATCTGTCATGATTTGAGTATTCGTTCTCAAATCTTCACTCAAATCACCGGTTCTCTTTAAGACCAGGGGCGGTTCTAAGCTAATGGTAAATGCACCATCGTCATTTCGGGTACAGAAACCGGGTAAGACCGGGCTTTTACATCGCATGGCCAATAGGGCTGCAGCGGGTGTTGCAGTTGCGAATTTATTGAAAAATTTAATCTTTACTCCCAGAGAGCTTTTTGTCCCCTGATCAATCAATATCGCAAGTATTTTACCGTGACGTAAGGTTCGAGTCATTTCGGGCAGAGCAATATCTTTATAAATAACCCTGCTCCCGAACCGAGTCCTGAGCTCATGAATCCATCGATTAATTATTTTGTTTTGGATTTGTCTGGCGACAACGGTGATCGTCTCATTAAAATATAACGGCCAAAATAATGGCACAATTTCCCAGTTTCCCAGATGGGCGGAAATTAAAATTACTCCTTTATTGTTATGCATGGCATTCAATAGATGCTCTTCACCCCTTATTTTAACTCTGTCTATGATATCATCTCTGGAAAAACAGATCATCTGGCAAATTTCCAGAATAGTAATACCCAAGTTTTGAAAAATGCGTTTGGAAATTTTTTTAACTCGCTCGGACGGCCATTCCGGATAGACGAATTTCAAGTTGCGCCTGACGATCCGTCGATGCCTTACATCTATAACGTATATAAGTATTCCCAACACCCTACCGATGCTTGCAATACGCTTATGGGGAACACTTGCGATAAAAGCTGCAAATTTGCCTCGCAATCTATCCGGCTGCTTGAAGGGTTTTTGAATATGTTTTTCTATCATTGCTGAATCAAGAGCTGTTCGCAGGCATCAAATACTTTAGATACACCCAGCTTTTTCATGCAATCTCTGTGCTTGCAATTCTTTAAATAACAGGGCGCACATTCCATGGATTCCTCTCTCACTATAATACTTTTCTTGTTTTGAGGTCCGACATAAAACGGATCGGTGGGACCAAAAAGCCCCACCACAGGAATATTCAGACAAGACGCCATGTGCATAACACCGGAATCAATACTCACAAATAAGCTTGCTTCTTTTATAACGGAGCAAAGACTGGCAAGGCCGATTTTACCGGTCAGATCCAGGATATCAATATCCTTTTCCCGTTTCTTTTGCTCTAAAATTTCTATTATCTTGTTGTTGTCTGCTTTATTGTCCGCACCACCTACAAGAACAGCGGATAATCCATATTTTTCTTTTAGCAACAGCATTAATTCTGCAAATTTTTCTTTTTGCCAGGTCTTGGCAAGTCTTCTTTTCGACGTGCCCGGAGAAATGATGACGAATTTTTCCGGCAGGCTCAGATCACTATTGTTCTTATTCACGTTCAAAAGCCCAACGTAATCCGTTTTTGTGACGGTAACGTTCAGACGTTTTAACAATTTGGCATTATTGTACCAGCTGTTATGGCCTTCAATATTTTCTTTTATATTAAGACACCAGTCCCATGGAAAATAAGAAAATCCGGCCTTGATTTTTGCTCCGCTTAATGCGATCGACATCAGGCATTCTTCAGCCCTGGCAAGAGATATCACCAGGTCATAGTTGTTCTTCCGTATGTTTTTTAAAAGCTTGAATTTAGCTGTCAGGCCTATTTTTCGAGGGATTACCATGTCAACGAACGGTGAATCAACAAGCAGTTCTTGCAGATACGGTTTAACCAAAGAATGAATAGATGCATCCGGATAGTTTTCTCTTAGGGCCTTTAACAGAGGCAGTGAAAAGATCAAATCCCCAATCTGATTCAGATGTATAATACATATTTTTTTAAAGCTCATGATCCACTATTATAAAAAAAAGTTGTCGTCTTCTATTTCTTCTATTTCATCAACGCTCTTATCTGAGTGTATAAATTTTTCAACCCACCAGTTTACATGATGATAAAAGCATCCGACAACATTGCACTCCTTTTCAGCATTGAAGACGATAATAGAATGTGTTAGGTTTTGTAATGTTTGGTCGAATCTTTCTTTTCCCGCATATCCGTTAGATTCTGCAATTTTGGCCTTTTCAACTCCCCTGAAAGCCGGGCAGTGAAAAATTCCAGACGGCGTGACCACCGTGTTGAAAAACTGCAGATGACATATTTTGGGCTGCCTTTTCAGTTCACGAACCTTATTATCCATCATTGCCCGTAAATTCACACTTTCAAGCACCTTTATTTTATTGTCTGCAGCCCTTTTTGCATTATGAAAATTATTTTTAACATCTTCTATAATGCGTTGTTCTTTTTCCCTGTCAATGCTGTCTAAAAGAGTTTCCTTTTGAGATTCTGGAAGTCGTATCAGACAGGGTTTAAAAGAAATATAATCAAAGCGGTACGTTTGGGCCAGTCTCACGGCTTCGGTCATTTCATGGATGTTCGGGTAAAGTGCCTGTCCGTTTAAGTATAATCCTTCCCACATAATAACGAATGAATATCCCAGGGAAATATTCGGATTACGCATTTTCACTTCTCGCGTACTATGGAGTATGTCATGTAACGTCACATCGGTTTTGGGCCTGTGGAGTTTGACAAAGGTTTCTTGACTTGCAGCATCCAAAGACACCCTTATCCAATCATTCTTTTCTAATAAAGGAGCAACTTTTGTGGTGCGACTAAGCCTTGATCCGTTGGTTACAATACCCAGCTGCAGTCCTATCCTCTTTATATATTTGACAATTTCAGCAAAATCTTTGTGAAGGGTGGGTTCTCCTCCTCCTAAGAGTATAACGGATAACAAACCCCGGGATTTTAGGGTGTCTAAACTATGTTTTACATCCTCTATATCTAAGTATTCTCCGGTATTGATGATTTTTGAATCAACGCAGTGCGGACATGAAAAATTACAGGCAGACGTCAAATCCAGGTTTATGGATATCGGGGCCAAATTGGGGAGCGAATGGCCGGCACCCGTTGTTCCGGCATTTCGTTGCCAGGTTATATATTTCTTAAGGCTTTCTATGGCCGAGGATTGCCTTAGCTTGGAACTGAAATCATGTTCTTTGTGCTTTAGTTTTTTCATATTGATCTCTCAACTTATTTCACAACAATTATAAATTTTTTTTAACAGAGCCATATTGCTCATAATATGTGCTTTACCAATAAGCGGTTCCCGTTTATCCCTAACTGCCGAAATAAAATCTTGCACCGATAGTTCTAAAGGATCTCTTATCTTCAGGGTTTTATCTGAATACTTAAAAAAAATATCATAGATATCGAGATCCAGGAGCCGATGAATAATCTTATCATTGAACCCATATGAAAAACTGCGCGGTGGAAGAATTGTTCTTACAAGCTCAATCATAACCTCACAATAACCGGTGGTAAAGATATAATGAAACTGTGTTATTATTCTTTCTTTATACACTTCGATACTCAGATTGCGAATTTCTCCATCACCAAATACAGTATACAGAATGCTCAAGGCGTGTGGAACAGATTCTAAAATCATCTCTTTTCCGGAAACTATGGGAGACAGTCTGATAAAAAAAGTTTTGACTTTTTGATAATCGATTGGACCGCAAAGTTCTTCATAGTATGGCAGTGAAAAAGGCCATTGAGAATTCATTGCTATTTTCAGGTTATTGCTTTCGGCCGTTTCAAAGATATTTTTAAGCAATGAATTTATACCAATATCATTTTTATCCTGCCAAACAAATGGTTTCTCGCAAAATATATGCACTCCTTCTTTAACACATTTTATCAAATATTCATAGTGAGTCAGTGCCGGAGAAGCGATAACAACCGCATCGGGTCGTTCTCTTTTCATCATGCGTTTAAAATCCGTATAGTAAGTAGCATCGATTCCATATTGTGTTAGAATAGAAGAAGCCCTGTAGGCTGTTTTTTCAGATGTTCCCAGAACCGATATGACACTTGCCCTATTTTTTTGAAAATATTTTCCGATATATTGCCCGATGCCGCTTTTGTTTCTGCCGGCGCCTATTATAGCTGTCTTCATTGTGCCTTTGCCTCTTGCTCATTTCTCTAATCGGAGCTCTTTAAAGCATCTTTTCTCAGAATACACAACGGCTTTTTGTCCAAGATAGTTGTTGTAATTTTATACCTGAATTTTAACGGGTTATAAGGATTTTTTACATGCTCTGGAAATCAAATGGAATTACATGGAAATTAAGCACAACATAACCTTCTTGACACTCTACCTCCATTTCTCTATAGTCGTATGATTCAAAAATAGGATTTTTTTTATTCAGATATCAAGATCTTATAATTTCACAAATGAACTTTCATGCATCAAATTAAAACATATGATTCATATCATTTTGGATCACCATCAGATATAGCCGACCAACAACTGAAACAACTCATAAGATTCTTTAATTTACCACAAGATAGTATTAATTCAGCCCTTGGCGGAAGAACTTCAATTACAGTTGTCCCGCTTGAAGGCCTAGGATCTGTAGTTATTAAATATTATAGACGGGGAGGGGTCATTCGATATCTGATCAAACAACGGTATCTCAAATGTGGAAAAACGCGTTGCCAAATTGAATATGAACTGTTGCAGAAAGTCAGAAGCTTAGGCATAAATGCCCCTGAGCCGGTTGCTTTTGCTTACCGGGGCCGACTGTTCTATCAATGTTGGCTGGTAACCCGAGAGATCCAAGATCATCAAACACTTGCCCAAATAAGTCGTTCAAACGAAGAACAGGCTCGTATGGTAATGAATGAGGTCGTCAAGCAAGTATCAATACTTATAAATAATAAAATTTTACATGTCGACTTACATCCCGGCAATGTAATCGTGGACAATCAAAACCAAGTCTATCTGCTCGATTTTGACAAGGCGAGCATTTTCCCCCGGGGGAAAAATGCACTAAGGAGTCGATACCTACGTCGTTGGAATCGTGCAATACAAAAGCATGGGTTACCGGAGATGCTCAGTGAAGTTAATGCTTTTAACCCTTTATAACAATTACAAATAGAATTATCGGTTTCATGTTTATTTATGGATACAGCCGCCTCAAAAATACCACCTTCAGCACCTTCGATCCTCATCATTCTGATGGGGTCCATAGGAGATGTGGCACGGGGTCTGTGCCTGGTGTCACATATCAAAAACAATCTGCCGGAAAGCGGAGTAACGTGGCTCGTAGAGCCAATGTGCTCAGAAGTGGTCCGTTTACACCCCCGGATTGACAAAATGATCGTTTTTAACAGACCCAGGAATATTTTAGGGATACGGGATCTGTATAAAGACCTATCCCGAAAACACTTCGACATCACACTCGATCTTCAGCGTCACTTAAAGAGCGGCTTTTTCTCGTTTCTTTCCGGAGCGAAAAGACGAATCGGTTTTAACCGCCGCAATTCAGGGGAATTTAATTGGATCTTTAATAATGAACATATCCCCTATTTCAGCGATGAGCTTGATCTGCCCAAATTACATCATTATCTTAAATTTACAGAATACCTGGGGTTACCTGAGCCGGCTTCCCTGGACTTCGGTTTTTCATGCCTTGATGAAAAATCTAATCTACCGGATATTGTAGCTAAAATAAATAAACCCTTTATCGCAGTCGTAATGGGATCATCGTGGAAATCCAAAGACTGGTTTTTTGAAGGATACTATCAACTGGTAAAAAATATTCTTTCTTCAATGAAAAGGCCGGTTGTGCTGCTGGGTGACGGCTTGCAAGTATCATCTGCAACAAAACTGTGCCAAAAGGTTGACTCACATGGTGTAATCAATATTGTGGGAAAAACGTCCATTCTTGAGATTGTGGCCGTGCTAAAGGCCGCTGTAGCCGGTGTAGGCCCGGACTCGGGGCCGGGTCACCTGGCAGCAGCGGTGGGAACTCCCTATGTAACCCTTTTCGGTCCAACATCTCCTATACGGGCAGCACCCTATAACTGTGAACATCTTGTCGTTCAATCTAAAGTAAGCTGTGTTTCCTGTTATAAAAAGAAATGTCCTGACCTCGACAGATTATGTATGCGCCTTATCAGCGTTGAATCGGTCCAGGAAAAACTTTCTCTAGCGCTTGAAACAGCTGACGCCTAACTATCTGTTTTCCCTTAAAGAATCTAAAAGCGCAGATTGTGACCGTTCAAGGTATAAGTCCTTGGAGCCGGCTTTTGATAAAGGATTTAAACGCCATGTCGTTTTCTCCAAAGGAAATCTCTATCCCGATGATAATCAAGTGGATGGGCCATTTTATTTTATGAGCAATCCGGACATAATCTTTTTCTGTGGTAAAAATAAATTCAACCGATAGATCCATCGCTGATTTTACAATTTCATCAAGTTCTCTATTCGAATACGGGTGATGGTCCGGGAATCCTGAAAAATTTTCTAATTTACACTTGAAACTCTCAATTGTTCGGCGAAAATCATCATTGCTTGCTATCCCGGAAAAAGCAAAGACTCTTTTACTTTTAAAGATATCAAAATCGTACTTGGATGAAATGTTTAGTCTATCCGCCGATTGCAGGCTGTTTCCTGTAACAATTTTATAAATATATGGGGTATGAAATGAATGAAAAATTGGCTTTCTCGGAACAACGCTTTTTATCTGGTCCAAAGCCGCCGGCTTTCCGACATCCGATCGGGTTAAAATAACAGCATCTCCCCGCAACAAAGCAGAAGTTGTTTCCCTTAAGGTGCCTCTAGGAAAAAGATAGGTATTACCAAATGGCTTTTTACTGTCTAAAAGAACCAGGTCTATATCTCGATGGAGCTTTAAATGTTGAAATGCATCATCAAGCAGTAAAACATCCGGTTTAAATTCCTTTATCGCCAATATACCGGCCTTAAAACGGTTTTGGCCCACGATAACAGGAACCGTTTTTAGTCTGTTAGCTACCATAAATGGCTCATCGCCCGCTTTATCAGGCCCCATACAAATTATACGCCCGTCACATACCACGCCACCGATCTTCTCTGCTTCACCTTTATATCCCCTGCTAATAATTGCAACACCATACCCGAGATGCTTAATTAGCTCCGCTACATAAATCGTCATGGGTGTTTTCCCTGACCCGCCAACCGTAAGGTTTCCGATAGAAATAACCGTGCAAGGTAGTCTTTTTGACTGCAAAAAACTTTTTTTGTATAAAGTTTCCCTCAGCCTAACTATTCCACCGTAACCAATTGATATTGCAAAAAGAAAAGGTTTGAGGAATAAGGATCCGCTTTCCCTTCCGCCAGTCATAATCGCTTGGATTTTTCTCTTAACATTTCCTGGAGTCGCCATTATTTTGTCTCTATCCCGGTTGGCACAGGCTGTTTAGTAATTTAATTGTGGATTTTGTACATTTTGTGGTAAAACTTTTTCAATTCTGCCACCAGGCACGAAGAAAGAATAATAAATATATCCTTTGTGTCTTAGTGCCTTTGTGGCAAATATTTTTGTTTCCGACTTGTCCGGGTTAGGATCTTAAGATGTAGAATAGATAAAGGTAAAAAAATAAAATATAAAGAAACAAACGAGCATGGCTATAAAATTCCAGTGCCCGTTGTTTTTCAAAAGAAGGTTCCATCTGAAAAAGCATAATGATCCCCAATTAAAGCTTTTAAGGGATGGAATAAATCGGTTTACCTTTTGGCTATATTTTCTATATGAATCTCCAAACAATGGCTGTAACTTAGCTTCTTCTCGTTTCACACGATTGACCATATAAAAATAATAAACCACGATAAAAATAAGGATTATCCAACCATTGCCCGCAAGGAGCAAAACACCCAGCAACAAAAAGAAGCGGCCGATGTACATCGGATTTCTCATCAACATATAAGGCCCTTTAACAGCAAGCATTCTATTTTTATCCAAAGACGCGAAGCACCAAAGTTGGATCAATTCACCGAAGAGAGCCACTGTAAATCCAACCGGAAACCAAGCAGGGTTTATGTTCAGAATCAAAATTATAACGGCGATCACGAAAATCGGATAACGTAATTTTAATAAAACATATCTGAGTCTTTTGTTGTTGAAAATCTCATGGATTTGGTCCACTACATTATTGACCATTTTACCTCCCTTAAAGATAATGGGAACGAAATCAAAACATCACCGACCAGCAAAGATCTGCCTCAGACCGACAAGTTTATAATGTTAAATAGTGCCTGAACGAAAACTGTCTTTTCCGCCAATATCTGCGTCAGACTCAAATTTTAATCCTCGAAATACTACCAGTATTACTGTGGTTAAAATTTTCGTCTTCCTTGATCTTAACGAAAAATCCTAGTTTTCGTTCGGGCACTAAATAGCCAATTCTCACACAATTTTCTTAAAGATTTTGCGCAATCTATCTCTGATACCCCTGACACCTCTTTCTATATGGCTCCGTTGCGCATACTTTCTTTTTTCTTCGGGGGTCAAGGTTTTAGGTACATACCGCATTTTCAATTTGATAACGGCAAAGTAATCATCCAAAACAAATCTCCGATAGATGCGATTCATCGGAAAAAATCTGCATTCCTTTTCGGATATGGAAGCGCTCCAGTCCACGATGTAAGGGTGACCGTTATATCCCACCAAGACATTGGCTCCATTTTTTAAATCACTGTGTGCAAGGCCTCTTCTGTGGAAACTGTCAACGATGTTCTTTAGATCATCAAAAAAAGTTCCGGATAGCTTAATATTCTTATTATGCTTTTTCAATGTTTGGCTGGGTATCTCTTCAAGCGCCAGAGCGAGCCCATCAATAACACCATAGCAAGCCGGAACGCCCTTAAGGCCCTGCAATTTTTTATAAGCCTTGTGTTCACGCCATATGAGGAATCGCCCGATTATATTTCGGTAAAAAAACTTGCTGGTGCTGAAATCTTTTACAACGGCCCTTATACCGTTTTCTTCTATTACCCAGATAACAGGTCTTGTGTTGGATGAATGCCTTAGAATTCCACAATGGTTTTCGGGCAGACTGGAGAGTTTTAGAGATTCTAAATTCATCATTTCAGTAAAACAAGCACGCCAAAACAGAGAAAAACAACGTTAGCAGCCCAAGCAGCCATTAAAGGAGGAAGCATTTCTCCATATCCAAGTGATAGGCAAAAACTGTAGAATATCCAGTAAAAAAATACCATACAAATACCATAGAATACACTAACGGAAAGGCTTTCCTTAAGTTTATTTTTACTCGAAATGCCTGTCCCGGCCAGACACATAATGAAACTGACAAAAGGAAATGCCAGCTTGGCATACAGATCTACTTTATAAACAGAGGCATCGTACCCTTCGTTTTCAATATTTTTAATATATGTAAACAACTCCAGGAAACCCATTTCCTCCGATTTTTTGACTACCCTCTTTATATCCTCAGGCAAGAAATAGAACGGCTCTTCCCGTTCTTCAAAGAATGTTACCCGGTAATGGTTACTTTCTTTATCAAGCTTTTGCTCCATAATTTCATAGAAAATCCATTTTCCGTTTTTGAAGACACCCTTTTTAGCATCCACCCGTCGGGTTAATTTGAAGTCATTATCAAAATAATTAAGGGCAACCCCTAAAATAGCACTGTCTGCCGGATTATAGTATGTAATATGGCATATCACACGGTTACCCTTGATCCATATATTCTTCCCCTTAGATATAACGGCAGATTCTTTCTTAACCTCCACATTCCAGATCCTGTTGGCCTTGCTTATGGTAATCGGCACAACCAACTCTGATAATAAAAAAATGAGGGTGCTTAATAATAACCCTATCAATACAACCGGCCCTAAAAGGTAGAAGATACTTACGCCGCTACTTTTTAAAGCGATAATCTCATTGTTCTTGTTCATCAGACCAAAAACAATAATAACCGCCAGAAGAATGCCAACCGGCGCTATTTGTGCAATTATCAACGGTATCTTAAGCTGATAAAAGCTTATAATTTTTGAAAATGGAAGATTTGCTTCTAAAAAATTATCTACCCTTTGAAAAAAATCTACCGCTAAATATATTCCGACCACTGTTAATAGAACAATACCAAAGTATTTAAAAATCTCCTTGGTCAAATATTTTTCGATTAAGGACATATTATCAACAATTCAGAAATTTGGGCTAAGCCCCTCCCCGTCTGACTAAACGGGACTTAATCCCTTTTAACAGATTCGAAATAGGACCGATCCTTATTTGACGCTCATTGGCTGTTTGAACGAGCAGATACAATCCTAAACTGCCCATCACAATATTTGGGCCCCACATTCCGATGACCGGAGGACAGGCGCCTGTTTCACCAAGAACCAACCCTGCAGTTAACAACAGGTAATAAATCAAAAAGAAAATCATACCCAGCACCAAGCCAAATGATTTTTTTGTAGGCCCGGATTGTATGCCGAATGGAACCGCCAGAAGCCCGAGTGCAAAACATGCAATTGGAATTGAAAATTTTTTGTGCAACTCCATCAGTGTATTATAATAGTTGCTATCTCTCCGGGTACTATTTTTCAAATAATCCCGCAATTCAACAAGACTCATCTCCTTCCTGTGTTTGGCTCCCTGTTTCAATCTCGAAGCCGCCTGTTTAATGTCCAGGCGAATTTCATAGGTCTCAAAATCAATATAATTTGTCGATCTGTTCTTAACATCAACTTGATATATAACACCATTGAAAAGCAATAAATGATAAACGTATTCGTCGGGTTCACTGAATAGTTTTCCCCTTGGCGCCACCACGGTGCCGACAATGTCTTGAGTTCTTTTATCTTCAACGAAAATATCTTGAAGTTCTTTACTTTTAGGATCTATTTTATTCACGTAAAGCACCACGTCTTCAAAACTGTCATTGAATGTCCTGTCCTTAAGTCCCATTTCGAGATTGGATGAAACCACCTTGTATGTCAGTTTTTTAAAGGATAATCTTCCCCACGGCATTCCATATATTGTCATAAAAAGGGTAAGCAGACACCCCAATAGACAAAAAAACATTGCCGGTGGAAGCAACCCGTAGATGCTCATACCGCTGGTTTTTAGTGCAACGATCTCATTGTCTCCGGACAATCGAAGAAACGTGAGAAGAATCGCTATCATGATTGACATGGGTATTATATAGGTGAGGAAATACGGCGTAGAATAAGCAAGCATTATAAGGACAGTAAACACACCAACACTGTAGTTTACAACCATGTTTGTAACTTTAAGCATCTCTACCATCAGAAAAACAAAAGTAAAAAACATCAGGTTGATGACAAAAGGAGAAATCATCTCTTGGAACACATATCTATATATAATGGAACTGATTTTCATACAAATTTTAGGAAAGCTTGTTTGCGATTATGACACATTACATAATTATATCGAAAAAGACTTGCCGGCATGTTTTCTTACGGTGAATTCTACTGTAGCTTCTTTTGAACTGCTGTCATTGAATTGCATCTGGTAAAGCTTAAAATATTCTCCTCGTCGAGCGATCAGTTCTTCATGTTTCCCCTCTTCTACGATTCGGCCGCCAACGATAACGGCTATACGGTCGGCATAACCAACGGTTGAAAATCGGTGCGCAATAACAAATGTTGCTCGTCCCTTCATCAGGTTTTCCAGAGCTTTTTGAACCAGCGTTTCCGATTCTGCATCGAGTGAAGAAGTCGCCTCATCCAGTATTAAAATGGGAGCATCCTTTAATAACGCACGAGCGATACAGATTCTCTGTTTCTCCCCTCCGGATAACCGCCCGCCAAGTTCTCCAATATTTGTATCAAAGCCATCTGGGAAGTTCTGTATAAACTCGTATGCATAAGCTGCCCGAGCAACATTTTCTATGTCTTTGTCAGACGCATTTTGATTTCCGTAAGCGATATTGTTCCGAACAGTATCATTAAAAAGTATGGGTTCCTGAGTAACAATGGCAATCTGGTCCCTGAGTGAAGAGATCGAGGCATCTCTGATATCAATGTCATCAATGAGGATACTACCCTTGCTTACATCATAAAATCTGGGAATCAGGTTAACTAAAGAGGTTTTTCCGCCGCCACTCATTCCAACGAACGCAAGGATTTCCCCGGCCCTGACATCCAGGTTAATGTTTTTTAATACCATTATGTCATCATATTTGAAATACACATTTCTAAAAATAACGTGGTGAGGGCCGCGCTTAACCCTAACAGGATTTGGTATCTCTTGAATATCAGATTCCGACTCTAGGATATCAAATACCCGGTCCGCACCGGCAAGACCTTGCTGTATAATATTATTGAGCTTGCTTAATTTCTTTAATGGCGCGTAAAGCATGATGACAGCAGCCATGAAAGAAAAAAAGGTTCCGGCTGTGGAGGTGCCGGATATTACTTTGTAACCGCCGTACCAAATGACCATGGCTATACCCAATCCGCCTAAAAATTCCATGAGCGGTGAAGACAAGGCTTTGAAGCGAACCATCTTTAGCTCAAACTTGAAAAGTTTAAGAGTTTTTCTAAAAAATCGCTCTTTTTCATACCCTTCCATTCCAAATGCCTTTACAATTTTATTTCCGGCAAAAGTTTCATGCAAAGTAGACGTGAGCCCCCCCATGGCCTCCTGCGTATGGGTAGTGACCTTACGCACTTTTCTTCCCAGCATAACAATGGGAAAGAAAGCAAAGGGTAAAACAACAAGCGCGATCAAGGCCATCTTCCAATCCCGGTAGAAGATGACAAATATCAATCCGATAACGGTAAAGAAATCTTTCAATGATCCGGTAACTACAGACGAAACCATATTTTTTATAATGTTTACATCATTTGTAACCCGCGACATCAGAACTCCTGTCTTTTCTCTTTGAAAAAACGAAATAGGAAGGTCCTGAATGCGATCATAAAGACGGTTCCTAAGACGCCTGATGATATTCTGCCCCACATAACTCATAAAATATTCTTGGTAATACATGGCAAAACCAAGTACTAAATAAATAGTTATTACTGCCAAGGGAATCAGCTTAAGCATCCCCATATCTTTATTTATAAAAATATCGTCAACAACCGGTTTTATTAAAAAAGGAATAGCGGACCTTGCACCAGCCATCACCAGCATGCATATCATCGATAAAAACAGTCTGAGCCATTGATCCTTTATAAGCAACAGCAAACGTCTGTGTCTGTCTTTTATGATCGGTTCTGATAATATTTTCATGATATTCAAAACGAATATATTTAGAAAAGGGCATTTATACCATTTGCATCTTTATCATGCATCATACAACATTCCAACTGCTATATCAGCAACGCGTTCGGAGGCACCCGGACCGCCGAGTGCATCTTTGACTTTCATCAGTTCGTGTCTTAACCTTTCAAGGCCGGAAGCATCATTTAACATATTGAAGACCGTGTCTGCTATCCTGATAGGAGATGCCTGGTCTTGAAGCAATTCGGGGACAATCTTTTTGCCGCTAATGAGGTTGACCAGGCCGATATGTTTGACATGTATCATTGCCCTTCCAAGCCAGTAGCTTATGGAAGACACTTTGTAAATAATTACCATCGGTGTTCCGGAAATTGCGGATTCAAGAGTAACCGTGCCGGATGCAGCAACCACAACTCTGCTTCTTTCAAAGATTTTTCTTACATGGCCGGATACAATCTCAAAATCGGCAGCACCCTTATGTTTGTTAACGATTTCTTCCACGGTTTTTCTTTTCACGCCAGGTGCAAGTGAAATGATAAATTTTACGTTCTTAATCCTTTTGAACAAAATTTGGGCAGCACCGAGCATTATAGGAAGGTGCCGCGCAATTTCCCGATCGCGGGAACCTGGTAAAAGGCCTATGACAGAAATATCATTTTCAGGATTTTCAAAAGCCTTTTTTTTATAATCAAGGTTTGTATCCAGTAAAGGATGCCCCACAAATGTAACCGGAATTTCATGTTTTCTGTAAAAGTCTTCTTCAAAAGGCAGGATAACCGCCACATGATCCACAAGCTTCCCGATCTTCTTTACACGGCCGGGTCTCCATGCCCAAATCTGTGGACTGATGTAATATAACACCGGTATTCCAATCTTTTTGGCCAAGGCTGCCACATTAAGGTTAAAATCGGGAAAATCGATCAGTATCAAAAGATCGGGAAGCAGTTTTTTAAGGGTCTTTTTGGCGACAGCCATCCCTCTAAGCAGATTGGGTATCTTGGAAAAGGCTTCGGTTATCCCCACAACCGAAAGCTCTGAAGCATCAAATAAAATTTTGACCCCCGCAGATTTAAGGGCCTGTCCGCCAATGCCGCAGAAAAACAGGGCATTGTCTCTTTTGCGCATGGCGGTTACAAGCCGTGACCCGTGAAGGTCACCGGAAGCTTCACCCGCAATGATCATAACACATTTTTGATCTGAAAGCGGTTTCATACAATTGCTAACGCAAAAAACGACTGTTGGTATCACAAATCTGCTTCATAATGCTCAAAGCGATCTTTAAGGCATCACGTCCCATCTGCCCTGTGACCTCCGGAACTTCACGTCTTTTTACCGCTTTTACAAACGATTTTAATTCATCTTCCAGCGCATCACCCTTTGCAAAACTGAGCTGTTTGATTTCCATGCCGGGTATAAGCCCCCCTTCAATGTTATCGTTCTGCTGAATAACGGTAATTCCCTGATTTGCAAAATCGACGGATATATAGGCATTTTTTTGAAACAGCCTGATCTTCCTTTCATTTTTGGTCGATATTCGACTGGCTGTAACATTGGCGACACACCCGCTTTTAAACTCAAGACGTGCATTGGCAATATCAACATGTCCGGAAATTACAGGAACACCTGCCGCATGGATACCGACGATTTCCGACCGAACAAAGTTAAGTATAATATCAATATCATGAATCATAAGATCGAGCACAACACTCACATCCGTACACCGGTCTTTGTAAATACTCAATCGATGGGACTCAATGAACATCGGCTTTTTAATAATATCCTGCAGGGCCACAACCGCCGGATTAAATCGTTCAAGATGCCCAACCTGGATAATAAGATTTTTCGATTTTGAAAAACGGATGAGTTCGTCGGCCTCTTCAGTGGTTTCCGACATCGGCTTTTCTATCAGCACATCGATATTATTTCCCAAAAAATCCTTGGCAACAGAAAAATGAGCCGGTGTAGGGACAACGATACTGACCGCATCGACTTTTCCAAAAAGGTGTCGATGGGTTGGATATGCCTTTGTATTAAACCTTCCGGCAACCTCCTCGGCCTGGGATTTGTTGATATCGACAACGCCGATAAGTTCAACGTCATCCATTCGGGCATACTTTTCAGCATGAAATCTCCCGAGATAACCCGCACCCACAACACCCACACGCAATTTCTTCATAATCTTTACTTTTCCATAGCAACCACGGCAATACCATATTCGTCCGCCATTTCGATCATCTCTTCCCGGTCAAAAACAACCGCCTTTCCGGCTTCAATAACAAGCACTCCTGCTCCGGCTTCATACATGGTCTTAATTGTTTGCACACCGATTGCAGGAATGTCGAATCGTATGTCCTGGTCGGGCTTGCAGACTTTTACAACCACAGCAGTTCCTTTGCCAAGCTTTCCGCCCCGAATTATGGTAGCATCGGTTCCATCAATAGCCTCCACCGCCAGAACAGACCCGCCTCCGACCACCACGCACTGGCCGATATCAAGACGCCCGATCTCCTTGGCCATCCTCCAGCCGAGTTCGATATCATTCTTCTCGGATTGAGTTGGTTTCCGTTTTGTCCAGCAGCCTTTTGGCGCCAGAAGATCCGGCAACAGACATGTTGAAGCCTCTATTTTAATTCCCTCCTTTTCAAGAACCCCGGCAAAGACTCTTAAAAGCCCGTCATCATGGGTATGCCGCATACCGGCAATAAGGGAAATGGCTTTGATATCAGGCCTGACATCCGAAAACATTCTGGTCTTTGTTATGGCCCCCATCATAACCGCCTGGCTTACTGCGTTCTTTTTAAAAAACTTTATAATACGTTTGATCTGCCCGAGATGGATCCATTCAATAGTATCAACATACTCTTTCAGGCCGGGATCAGTCTCATTATTATAAGCAATTGCATAAATGACAAATCCTTTGGATTTTGCCACTTTTGAAAAAATGATGGGGAACTGGCCGCCCCCCGCAATAAGTCCTATCCGCATAGTATTCATTTGTCATGGGTCATCTTGTAATCCCGCGCCGGGAAGATTGTATAAAATCGATCAGGCTGACCACCTCAGGAGTCTGTTCCACCTCCGCTTTGACTCTTTCTATGGCCTCATTTAAAGTAATCCCGATGCGGAAAATAATCCTGTAGGCTTTTTTTAATAAGGATAATGTCTCTTGTGAAAACCCGTGGCGTTTCAACCCAACACTGTTTAAGCCATGCAGTTTTGCCCTGTCACCAGCTGCAAGCACATAAGGTGGGATATCTTTTACCACCGCTGATTTTCCCCCGACGTATGCATACTTGCCGATCCTGACAAACTGGTGTATTGCCACCAGTCCGCCGATGGTGGCATGATCACTGACAGTAATATGCCCGGCGAGTGTTGCGTTGTTTGCAAAAATAACTTTTTGTCCGGTGATACAATCATGGGCAATATGGGTATAGGCCATTAAAAAGTTCTCTTCACCGACTTCAGTGAGGCCCCCGCCGAATTCCGTTCCCCTATGAACCGTGACAAATTCTCGTATAATAGTGCCGCGTCCGATCTTAACATAGGTTTTTTCACCCCCAAATTTCAACGACTGGGGAGCAGCCCCTATGGCGGCATACTGAAATATATGACAATCCTGGCCGATGTTAACATATGGTTCAATAATGACGTGGGGCCCGATAACGGTTCCGGCCCCGATAGACACATTTTGCCGGATAATGGAATATGGCCCGACTTCCACGTTAGCGTCCAGTTCGGCCTTTGAATCTACAATCGCAGTTGCATGTATCATTATTTTTCTCCAAAAGAGGCCATGAGTTCAGCTTCAGCCACCAATTTTTCATCAACAAAGGCCATTCCGGACATCTTGAACACCTTGGCCCGCTGTTTTAAAAATTTTATCTCAAATATAATCTGATCTCCGGGAACAACCGGTTTTCGAAATTTGACCTTGTTTATCCCCATAAAATATATCAGCGAACCTTGTTCTTCTTCGGGCAGTGATTCAGCAGCCAGCACAGCGCCGGCCTGGCCCATGGCTTCGATTATAAGTACTCCGGGCATAATCGGATTCCCAGGAAAATGACCCTGGAAAAAAGGTTCGTTGATGGTTATGTTTTTAAGAGCAACCACCTTTTCGCCGGGAACCAGTTCAAGTATGCGATCAATCATGATGAACGGATACCGGTGAGGTAATAAGTTCATGATTTTTTGAATATCAAACGTTTTTTCCATTTTCCCTCTCCGACCTCTCAATTTTCTTTAATCTTTTTTCGATTTCCTCCAGCTTCTTTTTAAGCTCCGGAAGCCTGGGTAGAATCTTTTGTACTCTTAGCCACAGTCGATGAGGTATTGCCGGTGATCCTGACACAATTTCATCACCAGACACAGATTTAGCAACTCCGGCCTGAGCACCAATGGTTACATTATCACCGATATTCAGATGGCCTACAACCCCTGCCTGTCCCGCCAGTATGGCGTTTTTCCCGATGGTAACGCTTCCTGAAATCCCGACCTGGGCCACAAGAACACTATTTTCACCCACGGTCACATTGTGAGCAATGTGAACAAGGTTATCTGTCTTAACTCCGCTTTTTATCCAGGTTTTACCAAAAGTGGCTCTGTCAATTGTATTTCCCGCACCAATTTCCACATCATCATCTATTTGGACAATACCGGTATGGGGAATCTTGTAATACTTTTTTCCGTCGGGAGCAAAACCGAAACCGTCACTCCCGATAACGGTCCCGGCATGTATTATCACCCGGTTTCCTATTGTGCAGCGCTCAAGAATTGTCACATTGGGGTAAATCCTAACATCGTTTCCGATGACAACGTTGTCGCCGATAACCACGTTGGGAGAAAGCGCAATTCTATGACCAACAGTGACGTTATTTCCAATCACGGCAAAAGGAGCTATCGATGCTTCCCGGCCGCATAAAAAGTTTTTTCCGATATACGAGTACGAACTTATACCGGGTTCCGGTTTTAAAGGGGGATGAAAAAGGTTCAAAACCGCGGCAAAAGCAAGCTGGGGATTATCCACCTGTAGAATGTTTTTTGTAGAAGCTTGAAAATCGCGTGGAACAATAATCGCTCCGGCATTTGTCTTATCAATCTTTTTTAAGAATTTTGCATTACCGGCAAACGTTATTTCATCACCGGCAGCATCATCAAAAGGCGCAACACCACAAATATTTTTATTCTTATCTCCTTTTATCTCGCCGTTGACAACTTCGGCTATCCTGGCCAGTGACAGTTCCATTTGAACTTAGTTCGCTTCGCTCATCCCGCTATATAGCGGAAGAATGTTGGAATACTGGAATACTGGGTTTTGGGATACTGATGCAATGGTTTATTGGGAGAATGTACCTGACAAAAACATAAAAAAACAGGAAACTTCCTTTAAAAAACATCATTCCAATATTCAAACGCTTTATTATTTCATGTATAGGGCAAAAATTCAAGTTTCTTAAAACCCCTTTAAATTCATTAATTTACATATATTTCAAGATGTTAAATTAACCAAGGGGATTTGATTATTTTTTCTTAGTTTTTTTATCCTTTTCAGCATCCCGGGCAAAACTGGCATTGTATTTCTGAATTAACCGGTCGGTTATATCGATGGTGTTCGGGGAATACATCACTCCGGCCTCCCGTTTTTCGAGAATAAGGAGAAAACCTTCCTTTTTACCCATTTCAGCAATAATTTTTAAAATTTCTTCCTGGATCCGGGCTACAAGTCTTTTTTCTTGCTCCTTGAACTCAGCCACATATCTTTTCTGCAACGATTTAAAATCATTGATATTTATTCTTATTTCACGTTCTTTCTCTTCCCGCATCTCTCTACTCATTACCAGAGCTTCACGTTCAAGCTTATTTTTTGTTGCTTCGATTTCTTCTCCCTTTTTCTTGAGATCAGCCTCTATCTTTTTTCCCCGTTTATTGATTTCAGCCGTTGCTTTTTTGCCGGCACTCGATGTCTTAAGAATTCTCTGAAAATCTACAGTACCTATTTTGGCGACATCCGCTCCATAAGAAGAAGCAAGTAAACAAAAACAAATTATTGTTGCCACAAAAGTCACTTTACACGTCCGCATTTTTTCCCCCTTTAAAGATAGTCTAACTGTTTTTTTTTGGAACTGCTAACTCACCTAACCATTTATAGTTAGTGTCCATCCATAAATGGTAGATTTTGGTTTCCGGCAAGGCCCGAGTGAGTTTTCAACCGCAGGCATAGCGCGCTATTTCGAGGATTGAAAACGAGCGAGAACGCCGCCGGGGGCCGAAAGATGCCATTTATGGATGGACACTAGTTATCAAAAAGAGGTACCCATTCCAAATTCCCACTGTGCCCCTGATCCCTCGCTATCAATTACGTGTCCTCTCTCAAGACGGATAGGACCCATGGGAGAATACCATCTGAAACCATATCCCGCGGTTTTTCTCAGGCCACCCAGGCCTATACTTTCACTGTCATTATAAACATTTCCCGTATCATAAAAGAGAAGACCAACAACCCCTTCCTTCTTCATGAGGGGAAATATGAGTTCTGCATTAAATTGTATAAATTTGTTTCCCCCGATTTCATCGCCGTTTTCATCTAAAACGTAAATGTCTCGCCAGTCATACCCGCGCAATGAGTTTAGGCCTCCCAGATAAAACCGTTCATAATCCGGGAGCATTCCGCTTGAGTTTTCCTGGACATAACCGATTTCACCGTGCAGAAAAGTTACAATGTCCTTGAACACAGGTATGTACCACCCGGTTTCCCCCAGATATTTTGTAAAGCCGATATCTCCGCCAAGGCCGGCATATTCCACTGATACACTGTGCCGAGAGCCTTTTGTGGGATTAAATCTTCTGTCCCTCGAGTCGTAAACTAAGGAGGTGGTTATACTGCTTGTTGTATTCTCGCCTTCCAGTTCTTTAATCGATTCCGAAGCATCGTCTGAGATATTATCTATATTTGAAACTTCGAAATTATAACCAATAGATGCCCGCAAAAAATTATAGATAGGATAGCTGAACCTAACACCTCCTCCCCTGCTGTCCCTGTCGTATGAATCATAATCGGTCTTCCAGTCAAACACATCAAATCTTGCCGACAGAGGAATATCAAACAGCCAGGGTTCCGTAAAATTCAGTCTATACAGAGTTGTCGTCCCTCCGAGTTGGGCGTCAAGTTCAAGGATCTGGCCACGCCCAAATAGGTTATTCTGAGCAATGGAGACCATGCCAAAAACATTTTCCTGGGTGCTAAAACCGGCGCCAAAAGATAAAGTGCCTGTGGGCTTTTCAGTAACATCGATTTTCAAAATCATTTTGTCGTCGGAACTTCCCTTGACGGTGTCAACCTTAATATCCTCGAAATAATCGAGCCGGTAAAGGTTGCGGACGCTCCGTTTTAACCCCTTACCGTTGAAAAGTTCCTGTTCATAAACCTTTAGTTCACGCCGGATAACCTTGTCCCTGGTCTTTTTGTTCCCGCCGATAACAATGTTCTCAAAATAGGCCTGGTTACGTTTCGCGACAACGTATGTAATATTAACCGTCAATTCATCGAAATTTTTGTCAATCCTGGGATTTATTTCGGCGTAGGCGTAACCCTCATCTGAATATAGATCCGTAAGGGCCAGCACATCGTTACGAACGATATCACGATTATAATAGGTTTCCTTGGTAATCTTTAGTTTTTTCTTTAATTCCTCCTCGGATAAGATAAGGTCACCGGTTATGTCCACGTTATTGACCTTGAACCGTGGCCCCTCATCAATTTTTATGGTAATATTTATCCAGTCCTCATGATATTCAATTTGCGGTTCCCCTACCCTGGCCTGGATATAACCGTTGTTGTAATAAAAAGCCGAAAGTTTGGCGATATCCTGTTCGAGATCTTCCCTGTTCAGCTCTCCGGATGAGGTCATCCACGAAAAGAACCCCTTTTCAGACGTTTCCATCATTTTTTTCAGTTTTTTGTCTGTATAAGCATTGTTCCCTTCAAATATGATATGTCTTATCAGGATATTTTCACCCTCTTGGATAACGAATTCCAGGTCAGCCTGATTAGTTTCCAGCTGACTAATATTGTAAGTAACTTTTACATTATGATAGTTTTTTTCTTTATAAAGATCTTCTATCCGTTTAATGTTGCTGCGAACCTTGAAAATATTCAGTATTGAACCTGTACGGATACTTAAATTTTCTTTGATCTCGTCATCCTTATAGAGCTTGTTGCCCTGGAAACGTATAATCCGGATACTCGGTTTTTCCTTTACCCTGAATATGATTACCTTGCCTTGGGGGCTTTCCTCGGCCTCAATTCGGATATCTTCAAAATATTTCATCGAATATACGGCCTTAAGGTCTTGAGAAAGGCTTTTGGCAATATATACGTCGCCAGGCTTTGTTTTTATAATCTTTTTGATAGCGTCTGCCTCTATACGCTTATTACCGGCAACAAGCACTTTGGCAACCTTTTCACGCTTAAAAAGTTTCATGCTCATATCCCGGACGAGCTGCTTCACGATTCCGAGCAAGTTTTCTATGCTCCGGCCCTCTTTAACAAAAATACCGACAGACCCTTCTTCAAAAGATTCTATCATCTTTGCAACCAGGATGAATTTTTGCCCGATCCATGTCAAGCTGCCCCAGATAACATAGTCGGCACCGCTTTTAACACCAAAATTCCGGATTCCTTCTACAGTTACAGTACCTTTCTCCTCTGCAAAATCAGGAATAATTCCCGGTTCCAGTATAATGACACCTTCCTGTTTGAGGTCTTTTTTGATCCTATCCGAAATTTCGGTTTGCATATATGAAAAATCTTTAACCGCATGCACTTCAAATGGTAATACCGCCACCCGTACTGTTTCTAAAGTATGCGCCGTGTTCGGTAAAAAGCATAGTATTGCGATAATAATCAAACATAATCGTCTTAACATAGAACTCCTAATTGCCCCAATCCTCAGATCCATAAACTCAAAATTTTACCAGCTGTCCGTCGACAATCGTCATGCTATGTGACATGTAAGATGCAAGTTCCATGTTATGTGTCACCACTATCAGAGTCATGCAAAACTCATTGTTCAACTCCAAAAGCAGACGATGGACACGCTCGCTGCTTCCCTTATCAAGATTACCCGAGGGTTCATCGGCCAGAAGTATAACCGGATCGAGAACAAGGGCTCTGGCAAGCGCAACCCGTTGGAGTTCACCCCCTGAAAGCTTTCCGACTCTGAAATTTAATCTGTTTTTAAGTCCTACTCTGACAAGAATCGCCTCTGCAGCCTCCCTGGCTTTTTGTTTGTCCAGCCCTTTAATCAATGCCGGCATCATGGCATTTTCAAGAGCGGAAAACTCTGGAAGCAGATAATGAAACTGAAACACAAAACCTAAAGACTCGTTCCGAAATTGTGCCAGCCTGGCATTATCAAGAAGAAAGATATCTTCACCTTGGAAAAGATACGTTCCGCTATCAGGCCGGTCGAGTGCTCCCAGCAGGTGAAGCAGTGTAGACTTGCCGATACCCGACGCTCCGACTATTGCCAGGGTTTCTCCGGCGTTCAAATCAAGGTTAACCCCCTTTAAGATATCAATACGGGTACCGCTGGTGTCGAAACTCTTACATAGACCTTTCACCGACAAAAAATGATCTGGAACAGGCTTTTTGTCGTTTTTCTCGGAGTTAACCATAACGGATCGCTTCAACAGGGTTGAGTTTGGAGGCCTGGCGTGCCGGATAGAGTGTCGCTACAAAACAAATCGCCATTGCAGCGGCGGCTATTATAAAAACATCCAGAGCCTCAAGTCGTACCGGAAGGGTTGAGATATAATACACATCTCCCGGAAGTTCGATAAACTTATATTTCTCCAGCAATTTGCACATGATAAACCCAAGGCATACACCCAGCGAGGTGCCCATGAAACCGATGATCATTCCCTTGAAGATAAAAATCTTCCTGATGCTGCTATCCATAGCTCCCATGGCTTTTAATATGGCAATATCTCTGGTCTTTCCCATCACCATCATAATCAAAGTGCTTGCAATGTTAAATGCTGCCACAAGAACAATAAGTGCCAGAATAATAAACATCACCGTCTTTTCCAGTTTAAGGGCGGAAAACAGATTTTGATTCATCTGCATCCAGTCCCTGGCCCAATAGGGAAATCCAACGTCAGCCACTATCTTATCTGCGATATGCCTGGCGTTATAGATATTATTTACCCTGACTTCGATACCGGTGACGGAATCTTTCATGTGCAAAATTTTTTGGGCGTCGCTTAAATGGATGTAAGCCAGGGATCCATCATATTCATACATACCCGATTCGAACAAACCCGCCACCTGAAAACGCTTCATAGCGGGCAAGTATCCCATGGGAGAAATCATTCCCCGGGATGATATCAGGTAGACCGCATCACCCATGCCCAAACCCAGATTTTTGGCAAGCTCCTTGCCAAGAATTACACCGGGAACAGAACCGGTAGTGTCCTTTCCCTGATGCATCTTTTCTAAATTCAGCAAAGCGGAACGATCGATAACCTTTATTACCCTGCCGGCCGTTTCCGGATCTATGCCTCTTAAAACAGCCCCGGATACTCCTGACGATGAACGGAGCATGATCTGGGTGTAAATAAAAGGCGTGGCGGCTTCGACTCCGTTTGTGTTAACAACCTGGCATAATATTCTGTGATAATCGGAAAAAGAATTACCGTGGCGCATGATCACCACGTGTGATTCAATCCCAAGTATACGGTTCTTAAGATCGGACTCAAATCCGGCCATTACAGCTATTACTACGATCAATGCCATTACGCCCACAGTCACGCCGGCAATGGAAAGCATGGTAATTAACGAAATGAAGGTCTCTTTTTGTTTGGCCCTTAAATAGCGGCCGCCTATGAAATATTCAAAAGACATAAGAGTTACTGGTTATAGATATTAGATTTATGGCCTTTTTATCCATAACCCATCACCTAATACCCATTACCTTTTTCAGCAGGTTTCATGTGCGGGAAAAGAATAACCTCCCGGATTGAAGCGGAATCGGTGAACAGCATGGTAAGCCGGTCAATCCCTATTCCCTCTCCGGCGGTGGGGGGCATACCGTACTCCAAGGCCTCGATGTAATCTTTGTCCATATAATGGGCCTCTTTGTCGCCGGCTTCCCTGTCTGCAACCTGCTGTAAAAATCTCTCTTTCTGATCAACAGGATCATTAAGCTCCGAAAATCCATTGGCAATCTCATGACCCGCGATGAAGAGCTCAAATCGATCCGTAAGTTCGGGCTCGGTGTCACTCCTTCTGGAAAGCGGGGAAACCTCTACCGGGTACCCGGTAATAAATGTCGGTTGGATAAGCTTTGGTTCCACCAGCACATCAAACAGCTTGGTGATGATTTTTCCAAGACGCCCGATATTTGTAACCTTGATCCGTTTTGAAGCGGCGAATTCAAGTAGACCTTCCCGGTGGTCCAGCAAATCGGCGTCAATGCCCCCAAACTCCTCCAAGGCAGAAGCAAGGGATATTCGACGCCACTTGACGCCTAAATCTATCGTATTCCCCTGGTATTGTATCGAGGTTGACCCGGTTACCTCCCTGGCCACATGGCAGAACATCTTTTCGGTCATGTCCATCAGATCATCGTACCTGGCATATGCCTGGTACAATTCGAGCATGGTAAATTCGGGATTGTGACGGGCTGAAACCCCTTCATTTCTGAAACTTCTATTAATCTCAAAAACCCTTTCAAATCCTCCGATAATCAGACGCTTTAAATAGAGTTCAGGGGCTATGCGTAAAAACAGATCCATGCCCAATGCATTGTGATGGGTTACAAATGGTGTGGCTTCGGCGCCACCAGGAACCGGCTGCATCATCGGTGTTTCCACCTCAAGGAAATCCCGGGCAAGAAGAAATGTACGTATGACCTGAATGATCCTGCTACGTTTCGTAAAAATATCCCGCACATCTGAATTCATTGTCAAATCGATGTAGCGACGACGATAACGCTTTTCCGGATCTTTAAGCCCGTGAAATTTTTCCGGAAGCGGTCTTGCTGACTTGCAGACGAGCTTTAATTCCTTGACCATAAGTGTCCATTCTCCTGTTCTCGTCTTGAACATTCCGCCCTTTAGTCCGACGAAATCACCGATATCGAGCTGTTTAAATAGATTATAGGCTTTTTCGCCTATATTGTCTTTTCTCACATATGCCTGAAGCTGTCCGGTTCGATCCCTGAACCTGATAAAGGATGCCTTGCCAAACCTGTTTATGGCCATCATACGGCCGGCGACAACAAAAACAGGCCCGTCCTCGGTAAGTGAATCCGGTGCATCTTTTACGGCATTTTTGATGTCGCTTACCGTATGCAAGACAACAAAATCATTGGGATATAGATCAATATTGTTTTTTTTTAACTCTAAAAGTTTCTTTTTTCGTTTCTCAATGATATCGCTTTTTTTGTCCATTAGGATTTAATTTTTCAAAAGATTAAACTTATTTTGCTAACCCATTTAAAAATAGGTGTCAAGATTAAGTTGGCGGGTCTCTTCGCTTTAATTTAAAGGAAAACTTGGTTCCCCGATCTACTTTGCTCTCAACGTCAAGCCATGTATCGTAGGATTCGAGTATGCTGTGGACAATAGAAAGTCCGAGACCTGTACCATTGGATTTTGTTGTGAAAAATGGATCAAAAATCGACTGCATATACCCGTCTGAAATGCCACAGCCATTGTCGCTGATCTCGATACCTGCATAATTGTGCTTTAAAGGATACGTTTTAATCCCGACAAGTCCTTCACCCTCAATAGCCTCAGCAGCATTTAAAAGTAGATTCCAGATCACCTGGCGCAAATGCACCGGATCCATTTCAATCCAGATATTTGAGGAGAACTCGCTTGTAATTTTAACTTTGCCGGTACCGGCTTTGTCCTTTTCAAATAGTTTGACGGTCTCTGTCAGGGCGCTTTCGAGTTCTATCTTTTCGATTTTACCTGCAGGCGGTTTTGCGAACAAAAGAAAATTGTTCACCAGGGCGCTCAACCTGTCTGTCTCACGCAAAACGATCTGCATCAGTTTGTCATGTTCGGGGTCATACGGAACTTCTTTTCTTAAAATCTGGATTGAACCTGAAAGAGAAGCCAGAGGATTTCTAATCTCATGAGTTATGCCGGCCGCCATTTCACCCATGTAGGCCATCTTCTCCACGCGTTTAATTCGATCCTCAAGGGCCGAAAGCTTGTTTCTTGTCCTTCTCAACTGTTCCGACAGAAAACCGCTCAGGAAAGCAACGGCAAAACAGGCCACCATGGTAATCACTACCTTGAAAAGCACTTGGCTCCAGGCATAACTACCGATGGCATTACCTCCATTCATGCTAAAAGGATTGATAATACCGTAGTATTCAAGATCGATCAGGATGCCGTACTGGATACTGCAAAGCACGGCCATGACCATGCTTCCTTTCCTGAATAGAAGCATGCTCGAATAGATAATAACTACCAGATAAAGAAATGAAAAAATGCTTGCAAAACTGCCGGTAACAAAAATTATTATTGTTACGGCAAAGGTGTCGATCCCAATCTGTATATAAGCAAAGATAAGTTTCCGCTTTATATGTTTAAAAATTAAAGCGTAGCAAAAAGAAAGCAGGAAAATTGTAACGATAAGTCCATAAAAAATTAGGAGGGGCCCCGTTAGAGGGAAAGGTTTTTTACTGAATTGCAGAATAATAGTCGATCCCAGCAACAGTGAAGTAAAAACGACCCGTAAAAACATAACCCATTCAAGCTTATGATATAAATCATCTTCGGGCTTGTTTGAGTAATCGGGCATAATATATGTCTCGAAAAATCTATCCTACTAGAGGGAGCATCTCGGAAATGATACAATTTATTGAAAATAAAGGTCTTTTTTAGGCTTATATTTTTAACTCGAACATGGCCCCAGTGAAATAGAAAAAAAGTTTCACCCCAGTACCATCTGCCGGAGCTACGGGGCAGGCGGGGTAAAAATAATGGAATGATGGAATAGTGGAATGTTGGTTTTTAAAGAAATTTTATTATTGATGGAATTTTTAACTACCCTGTCAAGATAGATTTTATCAATAACCCATTTTACCGTTTTTCCAAAACCCATTACTCCAGTATTCCATTATTCAACATTCCAATTGTGACCTGCCCGCTCGTGCCCCAGGCCACCTCGCCTTGCCTGCCCGCTCGTGCCTCGCAGTGGCAGGCGGGCCCGTCCGCTATGGGCTGTGCCTTAGGCGAATGCCGGGCGGGCTCAGCTGGCGGGCGAGCTTGCAATGGCAGGCGGGGCGAAGCGAACTAACTTGAGCAATTATTTCAACATTACAATTAGGGTGAAGCGAAACCCAAAGGTTCACGGGTTAACCAAAGGCAGCCGCCATTTTGAATATGGGCAGATACATGGATACAACCAGACCGCCGATAACACCACCCAGAAATACCAGCATAATCGGCTCTATCAACGAAGTCATGTTTTCCACCGTCTGGTCGACCTCTTCGTCGTAAAAATCGGCGATCTTATTTAACATGGTATCAAGTGCACCGGTAGATTCACCGACAGCAATCATCTGGCATACCATAGACGGAAAAACGCCACTTTCGGAAAGAGGATCGGACATTGTACGGCCTTCAGCAATGGCGGACCGAGTTTCGTACACAGCATTTTCAATTGTTTTGTTACCTGCTGTTTTGGCAACAATCTCAAGCGCGTCTAAAATCGCCACACCGCTGGCAAGCATTGTTCCCATGGTCCGTGTAAATTTAGCTACTGAGGCTTTACGAATTAAAAGCCCGAATAGCGGCAATTTGAGAATAAGGTCGTCCATTAAGGCTTGTCCTCTTGCGCTTTTATAAAACCTTCTGATTACAAATATTGCCAAAACTATGCCGGCAATGATATAAAGAATGTTTGATTTGACAAACCTGCTCATATTTACAACAATTTGTGTGGGGACCGGAAGGGCGCCGCCCATCCCCTTAAACATATCCTCAAACACAGGAATAACAAAAACCATGATGATTGCAACAACGAGTACAGCGATCACCATAGTTACAGCCGGGTAAGTCATAGCCCCTTTTATCTGGGATTTAAGCCTTGCAGCTTTCTCCAAATAAGCAGAAAGGCGTCTTAAGATCGTATCAAGGATACCGCCGGCTTCACCGGCTGAAATCATGTTTATAAAAAGATCGTCAAACTGTTTTGGGTACTTTTTCAATGCTTCCGCAAAGGTTTGCCCACTCTCTACATTCTGTTTAATCTCCCTCAACATATTTTTAAATGTTTTGTTTTCATGCTGTGCATATAGAATATCGAGGCACTGGATTATTGGAAGACCCGCATCGATCATAGTAGAAAATTGCCGACAAAAAATTATTATATCTTTCTGTTTTATCTTGGGTTGCATGAAAGAAATGTTTTCAAAAAGGTCTTTGGGTTTTTTCTTAATCTTGGAAGGAGTTATATTACGCCTGATCAATTCGGAGTTTACAGCTTCTTCAGTGGGGGCTTCCATCTCACCTTTCTGTTTCTTATTCTGCCTGTTCTTTCCACTCCACAAATAGACTGCCATGATCATTCCTCTCTTTTAATGGAGACAATACGTGGTTTATAGTAAATCATTT
>CAZBOB010000043.1:0-29433 GCA_964492995.1 uncultured Desulfobacteraceae bacterium
CATTCCCCAGAGTTTGCACCTCGGTGTAAGGATTAAAATCAAGCAGCCACTTCCATGCGGCACTCATTACCCCGCATATTTTTTAATCTTTTCTAAAATGCGGCTCAACAACGCTTTGATCTCCTTTATGCCCAGCACGTATCCGGCCGATAAAACCATGACCACAAAAATCAGAGCGGTCAAAATTGAAACCGCGAGGCTCCCACCAAACGTGGTGGAATCAAAGCCCGATAGGATAGTTCTCTTGAAAAATTCCAAAAACAGGCCCAATGGTATGCTCAACAGGATCGTCCACAGATAAAACCGATACACCCGGTGACTATCCTTGTTTTCACTCTTTTTGTTCCAAAGAACGTATAACAAGACCACTTGAAAAATGGCTGAAATTGAAATGGCCAGCGCTATCCCTCCGGCACCCATCTTCAGCATTCCGGTCATGTAAACGGGAATGCTCAGCAGCACGGCCGCGGTTCCGTACACTGCGGGGAAGAGCGTATTCTGCACGGCATAATATCCCCGAACCACAATGGTCTGGGCGGCAAAGGCGAACGCTCCGATCATCAAAAACACCAGCACCTGGGACGTTAAGGCCGTTGCCGCGGCATCAAACCGGCCCCGCTGAAATAAGATGACAACGGTTTCCTGCCTGAGCGCGATAATCAGAACGGAAAACGGAACCACCAGCGCCAGATACCGCAGGGCATCGTTGAGCAGTCGGTTCATTTCTTGTATTTTATTTTCTGCGGCAAGACGCGCCATAAACGGAAACGACGCCATGCCCACGGCCTGGCCGAAAAAGCCCACGAGTATAAACATGGTCCTTAAGCCGTAATTAAGTCCGGCAATGCTGCCTCGCGGCAAGTACGAACCGAAAAACCTGAATAAAAATTCCGTTGAAAAGCTCATGGTCAAGCCGATCATCAAGGGAAGCGTGACCCGAACATAAAGCCATAGATCCGGGTGCCTGAAATCAAAATTTAGTGTGAACCGCATCCCGACCTTTTTTGCACCCCAGATCTGAACCATGAAATTTCCGATAAAGGCGCCGCCCAGAACTCCCCAGGAAAAACCTTCCATGCCCATTCGCGTACCCAGCAGCACCCCTCCGCAAATAATCCCCAGATTATATAAAAGCGGAGACAGGGCCGGTATGAAAAATTTCTCCTTGGCGAACTGAACCGCCATAAACATCCCGCCGGAAAAAAAGAAAAACTGGGCCGGTATGATAATCCGTGTCATCCTAATTGCGTGTTCGATTAATACGGGATCATCAAGCCCCGGAGCGAAAATCTCGACGAACCTCCGTGCAAAAACGCAGGCAACTGTGATCAACAGGAGCAGTATGCTGCCGAAGCCGGTGAGGATGAGTGAAAAGACCCGCCAGCCTTCCTCTTCTTTATTTCGTACCAGATAGTGAGAAAAAATAGGGATAAACGTAACCGAAAGGAACCCACTGGCAACGATGTGATTTAAAATTTCGGGGATGATAAAGGCGACCTGATAGGCATCGACCCCCCCGCTGATTCCGCCGATATAGGCAATGACCTGCTCCCGGATAAGACCGGTAAGACGGCTTAAAAAAACCGAAGTCATCATAATCAGCGAGGCCAAACCCACTTTTTTATACATTGATGACATATTTTTGTGAATGTTTTAGGTTTGGGTCCAGAATCCGGGGTCGGTCCTGTCAGCGTTTATAGGATTCTTAATGACACAAAAGATCGTATTTTGGATGATGGGTTTCATTAGTTGTCCATTTCAATAAAGACACTATTTCCTAAAATTGTCCTTATACATAAGGACATATATTTATTATTTTGTGCTTTATGTCGAGGATAAATTAGAAATGTTATCAAAATGAATCATAAGGTGCTTTGGGAAATCCGGTACAATAACGGTCATGGGGGGTATACGTTTCTTAATGAGGTATCAGATCGTATCAAGCCTGGATGCGCTTTTAGAGTCTGGAAAAAAGTATATCGTTTTTTAGACGGATCGCGTCAAACTTTTTCAAGCCGAGAATAATGCTTGACAGATTCTGTTCCTGAGAGCACCCTCAGGGAGCCCTGAGCCAGAGCATGCATCTCGTTCTCTCCGGGATAGACCTTTACGGGCGCAATGAACCCGATTCGTTTGGAAATCCAGTCAGCCAGCCTTGAGGAATTCGCCAGGCCACCGGTCAACACAATCGCATCTACTTGGCCATGGAGAACGGTGCTCATTGCGCCGATATCCTTGGCAATTTGGTATGCCATTGCCTGCAGAATCAACACTGCTTTTTCATCGCCCTCTTGGATCTTCGCTTCCACCCGGCTCACATCATTTGTCCCCAGATAGGCAATTAACCCCCCTCGCGAAGTGAGACGTCGGCGCAAATCTGACAAGCTGAATTGGCCTGACTCGAAAAAGCGGAGGAGATCCACTGTGGGCAAGGTGCCGGCCCGTTCCGGCGTCATGGGCCCTTCCCCAAGGCCAATGGTGCTGTCAATCACCCTACCCTTCCGGTGCGCACCAATGGTGATACCGCCACCTAAATGAGCAACGATCATGTTGCACGCTTCATAGGAAACACCCATCTCATCAGCGGCCCTTCTGGCTGCTGCCTTTTGATTAAGCGCGTGAAACGCACTCTTTCTTTCGATTTCCGGAATGCCGGAGACCCTGGCAAGGGGTTGATATTCATCCGTACTGGGACTGTCAACAATCACTGCCCGGATACCCGTCTGCTTTGCCAAATCATGAGCAATGAGAGGTCCCAGGTTGGTGGGGTGCTGACCGTATTTTCCCGAGCGCAGGTCATCACACATACGTTCATCAACCAGATACACACCTGAAGCAATGGGTGCGGTAAGGCCCCCGCGACTGGCGATCATGTGCAAATCGCCTAGCGCTATCCGGTGTTTTTCCAAGAAGTTAACAATTCCTTGCCTGCGCAGGTGAAATTGTTCCATATAGTGCATGAGCGATCCAACCTGCTGCGGGTCATAGCCAATGATTTCCTGAACCTTGAGGTGATGGTTTTCAAAAAAGGCCACCTTGGTTGTAGTAGAACCGATGTTTAACACAAGAATCTTGTAGATAGGCATCATGATGCACTCTAATTAGTTTCCATTCAGAAATTGCCCTTTTCCGCAATCTCTGCGTCAATCTGCGGAATTACTTGTGCGGCGTACCACTTGTACGCCTCCGCGTAATTCCTTGATTTCCTTGACCTTGCGAAAAATTGCTCATTTCTGCATTGGAAACTTAATTTGTGCCCAATATAGATTTATGGATGGGCACTAATTAACCGGATATTAATACTAAATTCAGCATTGACCGTCAAAGACTAATAATGAAACATCGGCACGATATGGTTTCAGATGAAATTTCCTGCACGGGATATTTTGGGGCTATGCTTGTTTTAAATGCGGCTGTTTCACCGACCGGACCGGTTCTAATAGTTTATCAATTTCGCGAATAAACTGTCCGTACACCTCGCCTTTCACCTGCTGCCATCTTACGGGAAAATCTTTGGTCACAAAACCTTCTTCATATGCAATATGCTGAATTTGGCGAATAATCAGTGCACCTTTTACGCCTTGGCTGCAAGCGAACATGCAGGATTGGCAGTCGAGACACAGCCATATGGATGGACTACGGAGCAAGTCATCCTTGAGGCCGAAGCTGGCAAGCCGAAAAATTTTAAGCGGATCAAAAACCGACGGATCCAGGCAAATGGGACATGCGTTGCTGCATTCGCGGCATGTGAAGCAGGACGATATGGATGTGGCATTTACGCCATATCCCCGAACCATCTTTCGGAAAGCGGAGGTTTGCGGGGTGTTTGCAGGAAGCTTGATGAGTCGATTGGTTTTGACGGAGGGAGATGTCCGGGTCCATTGGTCCCAGTGTTCAGCGACTTTGGGGTGCTCCCCATCCAAAAGAGCGTCTGCCGCATGCCATAAGGCACGGAGTAAACGCTTTAAAAGGTCCCTGTGCTGTTCCGGCAATTCGGGGCGTACTATTTTTCGCAAGATCGCCTCGACTCTGAGATTTTGGATAAGGCTGAATGGCTTGACCGTCATGGGACAAAGGTTTGAGCATCGATTGCAACCGATGCAATACCAAATATCGGGCATGGACAAGAGCTCGTCTAAAAGCCCCAATTTTGCTTTATATACCAGCTCCATAGGGCGTAAGCTGCTGGTTGCGGCATTCACAGGGCAGGCGGAATTGCAGGTTCCGCAGGTGTAACACGACTGTATGTGTTCAGGTTTACTGTATCGGGCAACGTAACTTGGAACGGCTGTTTTTTTTAAATAAATGGTGGACATCTTAACTCCCTGGAACAAATATTCAGATACCGGTGACCGAAATTCAGATACCAGATCTCGGCCTTATTGTAAACCCGACATTTTTATTCGGCATCGGGTTCTTCCATAAAGGCGATCACATGCATATCCCCTTTGCATTCGAGGCAACAAAGAGGATTAACCTTTGCATCAGAAATCGCAAACATAATCGGCCGTCAGTCAGGGTAAACGCATTTGATTTCGGTGCAGCGTAGCGACGGCGTGTTTCTCTTGGAAACCGACTGACTGTTTGAAGGGCTTTAGCACGCGTTAGCCCGAGCCGAATGAAATTATGACTTAAAAAATCAATGGGATAATTTAGCGACGAATTGTTCTTAATAACTCCGGCGCGGCTCGGGCTTACGGGTGCTTAAGCACAAGTTTCAGTCGGTTGGAAAGAGATGCACGCCGTCGTGGAGCGTTCTCCCTGTATTGGGATTCAAATGCGTTTGCCTTGGGCCGTCAGTTAGTAGTGGTTGTTTTTGTTAGAAAAAAATCAGATTGTGTCCATCCATAAACGGTCTTTTTGCCCAATCTCTGCGTTATGTTCAAAAAATAATCCTCGGAATATTAAATATATGCCTGCGGTTATTTTTTTCACATGCCTTGATCTTGAACAAAAATCCTCATTTATAAATGGACACCAGATAATAGAGTATTTTAAAACCAGAATTATATTTTTTTAATTTTTTTTAAAAAAAGTGTTGCATTATATAAATTTTTGTGTTTATAAGGCTAAACATATTGCATGAAAATTAATGAGAATCTTAAGGTATTAATTTATATCTAAGGAAAAAATATGTCTGATACAAGATTTGAATCTTTTCTACAAAGGGTTTTTGAAGCAACCGGGATAACATCGCAAACCGAATTGGCTTCGGTTTTGAAGATCAATCGATCGGCAATTACACAGGCCAGGAAAAAGAATTCAATACCGGATAAATGGATATTGCAGCTATATAAAACCTTTGGTTTAAATCCTGACTGGGTTGAAACCGGGTCCGGTCCAACATTTATCAAAAAATCTGTTTCCAATGATTCCATATTTAAAAATGTACCCAAAGTAAAAGCCAGGCTGAGCGCGGGGGGCGGTTCTTTTGAAGTCGGCTCAGAGGTTGAAGGTTACTATGCATTCCGAAAGGACTGGTTGACAACCAAAGGCAACCAGAACAAGATGGTACTGATGGACATTTTTGGCAATAGTATGGAACCTGAAATGAAAGATGGAGATACGATTCTGATAGACGAATCCCAGAAAGACATTTTAGCCGGCGCCATCTATGCGGTTGGCATCGATGATACCATAATGGTTAAAAGGGTGGAAAAACATCCGAATAAGCTTGTTTTGCTCAGTGA
Organism: uncultured Desulfobacteraceae bacterium; assembly: GCA_964492995.1. Lineage (GTDB taxonomy): Bacteria > Desulfobacterota > Desulfobacteria > Desulfobacterales > UBA11574 > S5133MH16. The sequence continues at coordinate 5,691 of CAZBOB010000043.1, forward strand.
CAACAAGAATTACTCTCCGATTTACCTGCAAGGCAATGAAATAAACAGCATCCGTATTATTGGCAAGGTAATTTGGGTTTCCAGGGAACTAAGGTAAAATTTTTTACCTGTTAAGTTCATTTAACTAAACATTAGGACAATTAAATAAACAGAAAATATTAAAAAATGCAACAGGATTTTTTTACATGTAACTAGTGTCCATCCAGAAATGGCAGATTTTGGTTTCCGGCAAGGCCCGAGCGAGTTTTCAACCGCAGGCATAGCGCGCTATTTCGAGGATTGAAAACGAGCGAGAACGCCGCCGGGGGCCGAAAGATGCCGTTTATGGATGGACACTAACTAATTTTCGGGAGGTTAAACAAATGACAAGATATTCATTTTACGCTCATTTTCAGGACTGTTACGAGTACCATGGCAATACAATGATCGAAAGAATAAGGAAAGAGGCCGGCAGGACTATTAAAAGGGACTGGATATTATTTGATTCCGTTGAAGAAGCTCAAGAATTTTTCAACAATAACTGCGAAACTTAGGGTGGAAAATATGTTCGATATAATTGTTGATTTGATATTAGATTGCATTTTCATGATAATGGTTTTAATCATGTCGGTCTTGGGAACGGCGGTTTTTGGATTATAGCTAAGTTGAGCGATTTTTTGCGAAGAGATGTGCTGAGATCTTGATGCATAAAGGTTCGCGAAAACCGCAGGCATACCCGTGGATATGTCGAGGATTTTCGCGGATCCTTGATGCGCAAGAGATCAGTGCAGGTCGAGTAAAAAATCGCTCAATTTAGCTTATAGTAAGATATGCGGGAACAATGCAAATAACAGCTACAGAAATATTTGTGAATGAGGATGTTCATAAAAAAACGCCGCTCTATCTTTTATTCGCTGCCAAATTTCAGAAAAATCGACTTTTATTGCCTGCTCCGGGCATTGTTTCACACAACTGAAACAAAAAACACAGTCATGGCCAAACTCAGGATACGGTGTAAGTGCAACCGCATCCATGGGGCAAACTTCCGCGCATATTTGGCATTGGTTACATAACTCCGTATCGATTTCACGCCCCGGCATATCCGCTTTGGCGGCTTCAAGGCTGACTTTTTCCATCCCTAAATGATTTTCTTTGGTCTGATAGGCCAGGTCAGATAGTTTTATCCCTTTGGGGGTGTCGCTGTGAAGTTTATCATGGATACGATTCACCAATTCCTTTACTATTCGATCATCGTTAAAATCCGGATGCCCGTTGCCCAAGGGATTTTCAAGCAGCCACATCAAGGAGTGAACGGCCAGTATCTTGGCTGCGCCCAAAACCGTAAACCCCTTGTTTAATAATTCTTTGCCCATTTCATACAAAGAGATACCGCTGCAAGCACCACCCCAGGTAACAAAAGGAACAGCAAATGCTCCGGAATCATTCGTTAAGCCGGCAATACATTCCATAACTGGGGGAACCGCATGAGAAACATAAACCGGAGAGCCGATAAAAAGACAGCTGTTGGCTTTTGATTCTTCAATCTGCCGTGAAATTTCCGAGGCGCCGTCCCTGCATTCACCCAGATCCAATACCCATACATCGGTACCCAGGGCTTGAAACTGTTTCTCAACAACCCCGGCCACATGGCGGGTCGACCCTGCCGGCGAAAAATACACAATGAACACTTTTTTCTTATCCATTTATATCCTTTAACCGATCGTCTTGATTGCGGATATCCGATGATGAAATCGTAATTTAACGTCTCGGATTTTCTACAACTTAATGAAAATATACGACATTTTTTGAGGCTTGAACGCTTGCCTCGAATATGGAATAATGTAATAGTGGAATACTGGAAGGTTGGTTTTTAAAAGGATATTAGCCATTTTTAATTTTATCGTCAACACAAATTTTACCATTAACCCAATATTGCATTATCCCAGAACCCATTATTCCATTATTCCAGCATTCCACCATTCCAATTGGGGCGAAGCCCCTAACTTGTCAACTCGTTAACGCAAATGTCAAATTCAATGATCGGAGGAAACAGCAAAATGTGAGCCTCGGGCATGTTTGGAATTGACCGAATGATCATGATCATTGTTTGACATGCCCGTGGATTCCCATTATACATTGATTTTAAATTTTTTGAAAACAGAGGAGATAACATGCAAAAGAAAACAAAAATTGGTATAATTATTTGCGACCGTTACCGCAGGTGTGCCGGTGGAAAGTGTTTCAAATCATTACAAAACAGAGAAGGAGCATTTGCCCGTTACCGGGATATTGAAGTTGACGTCGTGGGGTATACCACCTGCGATGGGTGTCCGGGTGGAAACATTGAATATGCTGGAGAGGAAATGAAGAAAAATGGCGCAGAAATTATACATCTTGCCACCGGGTTAGTCGTAGGATATCCTCCATGTCCTCATCTTGTATATTTTCATGATTTTATCAAGATACAATACGACCTGGAAGTGGTTTATGGCACTCACCCCATACCTCAAAAATATATTCATGTTCATGATCAATTAGGAACATGGGATGATCCCGAGTGGGAAAAAATTATTCAACCCACATTGACGGATGAAAAAACTCGGTTGGCTTATGACTAAGCCAAAAGGTAAAAAAGGACGATCACTTACTACAAGTAACAAACCGGATGTTTGTAACTTCTCAATAAGTTCTGGTGTATTAATTGATGATCTTGACCCGAATCCATAATTTATTGAGAAGTTACGGATGTTTTACCAACGTGCCAAGAATTAAATAGGAAAAAAATGATAACGTTATTAGATTATGGCGCCGGCAATGTCAGAAGTGTCATAAATGCAATAGAAAGTTTGGGGCATAACGTTAGAGTTGTATCCGGCGTTGATGATTTGCTGTCTGCTGAAAAGCTTGTTTTTCCCGGGGTAGGCAATTTCGGGAGTATGATGCGGATTCTAAATGATAAAAATTATGTCCATGCATTAAAAGATTATCTGCTTTCAGACAGACCATTTCTTGGCATCTGTTTGGGATTGCATGCGTTGTTTGAAAAAAGTGAGGAAGCACCCGACACTAAAGGACTGGGTTTCATATCAGGACAGGTAAAAAAGTTCGATATTCATCTTTCCGTCCCTCATATTGGATGGAACGGCGTTAATATAAAAAAACCGTCCCGGATATTCAACGGTTCGCGCGGTGATGAAAAATTTTACTTTGTACATTCATATCACGTTGTACCCGATGACGATTCCGTTGTTTTAACAACAACCAATTATGGCGTAGAGTTTGTCAGCGGTATTCAAAAAGGAAATATCACGGCAACACAATTCCATCCGGAAAAAAGTGGAACCGTGGGAATAAACGTTCTGAAAAATTTTCTTGACCCCGGCAGTGAAAAAAAGGCAACCACACATGTTTTAAAAGAAACCAGGCTGTCTAAAAGAATCGTTGCATGTTTAGATGTCAGATCAAACGACCACGGAGACTTGGTTGTTACAAAGGGTGACCAATATGATGTCAGAAAAAACGGGGATGTAAGAAATCTCGGTAACCCTGTTGAACTTGCAAGGACATATTATGAACAAGGTGCTGATGAGATCACCTTCCTAAATATTACGGGGTTCAGAGATTTTCCATTGGAAGATATACCCATGATGGATGTATTAAAACAAACTTCCAAAAATGTTTTTGTACCTTTAACCATCGGAGGTGGCATCAGAGATTATACGGATAAGCAGGGCAGGAAATATACCGCGTTGGAAGTCGCAACCGAATATTTCAGGTCCGGCGCAGATAAAATTTCCATAGGAGGTGATGCTGTTTTAATCGCGGAAGAGTATTTAAGAACGGGTAAAAAAACCGGTAACAGCTCAATAGAGCAAATATCCAAAGTCTACGGCGCACAAGCCGTTGTCGTATCCATCGATCCAAGGAGAGTTTATGTATCATCACCGGATAAAACAAATCATCAGGTAATAAGAACAGAGAAAAAAGGTCCCCTGGGAGAAGAGTACTGCTGGTATCAATGTACAATCAAAGGGGGAAGAGAGGGCAGAGACCTGGATGCCATAACACTTTCACAAATCTCCGAAAAATTAGGCGCCGGAGAGATACTGTTAAATTGCATAGATAAAGACGGGACGGATTCCGGTTATGATATCGAGTTAATAAATGCCGTTAAAAATGCCGTAACCATTCCGGTAATCGCATCCAGTGGTGCAGGCTGCGTTGAACATTTTTACGAAGTATTTACAAAAACAGAAGCAGAATCCGCGCTGGCAGCCGGCATATTTCATAGAAAAGAAGTTTCTATACCCGAGGTAAAAAATTATCTGAAGGACAAAGTAGAAATTAGATTATAGAAAACGTTTCTTGAGTTCCAGTTTTACATCTCAAGAGAGGACGAAAAGCGAAACGTCTTTATAAAAGTTTAACTGCAATTTTCTTGAGATTCAGAACTACTATAAGTCCGAAAAGGAGAAAAAGGGAACTCCTTGGATACTTAACCCCATAGACTACTGGCGTTAAGAGCCACCTTGTGACCATCCTCAAAAGCTCATGTGCCCTTATATAATCCGCAATAGGTGGTGATACCTTGTAATAGAACCTTACAATGGCATTACCTATTTGATGACTCAGGAGATGGTTGTCTCTAAAGTCTCTTAGCACCTTAACATGGGGATCAAGGTAACTGCCGAAGGCAGCCGTGGCAATGAAGCAGTCGTCGTGGCCTTTTCTAATAGTTATACAACTCGAAGAGGTACTATCTTCACAAGAAGGTGGATCACCCAAACTCACGGCGAAGACAGATAAATGGTCTGTATCGAATGTCACCGTGTGAGGATCGGAGGTCTCATCCAAGACGATATTGGAAATCCCCGTAGTATTCCAGTCGCCGACGTCCGTATCCCAATAGTAAACCTGAGGTAGAGTGCTGTGGCTTAGAGACGGATCATGGGGTACAGAGATGGTTACCGGAGTATTTAACAGTGTTCCTGCGGGACCCATCTGCAAGAGTATCGTTGTGCCACCTGTTGGTGTTACCGAATAATTATCGGAATTCTGAACCTCCTGTATGGTAATGTCAACCGTTTCGCTGAGGGCTCCGGCTGGGATATTCATAGTGGTCCCAACCAATGTCCCACAGTTATCCGGTACGGTAATTGTACCCCCAGCGCTATCAATTGCTGCTTTGGCCACAAGGGGATTCATATAATCTTCCACTTCACCGAACACGGCTACGCCAATGGATCCCGATAGGGTTCCCGATGAATTTCCAACCGAACCCCCATCTTCACCATAGTCCAGCCTAAACCTGGCATAACTGCAAGCCGGCCAATCCTCAGGAGGAGTAACACTGAAAACAAATACAGAACTGTTCGAACCGTCAAAATCAGCAGGATCAATGGTAACGGTATCACTGGCGTATCCTGAGTAAGTAATCCCACTGCCGGTTCCTAAGGCCTTTTCACCGGCGTCATCCCAGTCCCCATCCCCGTTCCAGTCAAACCAGGCATTAAGATAGAGACGCTTGGTGGGATCATCAGGATCATATCCAGCTCTATCTGTGGCATCCGAAACACTTACCGTGACTTCTACATCCGCCGGCACCCCTGAAAGAAGCAGATCTTTAAATATCACGCCGTCATCATATTGATCGCCGTTGACTTGGATTGAATCAGATTCCCCATCGACCAAATCACCCAACCATTCATAAGCATAGATAAGGTGTTTGGCTCCGGTGCTGCTGTCCAGGGAAGGATAAGTCGGATCTACTGCATCCCCAAAGTCGGGCTGCGGAGTGGATGTATCATCATTGGCGAGCGTACCGGAAAGATATTCCTCAATATTATCGAAGCCATCTCCATCCAGATCTCCATGGGCGTCATCCGTCAAGAGATCCAATCCATTTTGCACTTCCCAGCCGTCCGGCATGGTATCGCCATCGCTGTCTGTACTCAATGGATTGGAACCTAGATCATTCACCTCGTTACCATCCGAGAGTCCGTCTCCATCGGTGTCACTATTGTCGGGATCTGTTCCAAGACCGCTCTCGGTAAGATCACTGAGCCCGTCTCCATCAGAATCATGATCAATGGTTACCGTGCCGGTGCTGACAGAGGTGACGGCCGGATTGGTTCCGTCATCAATAATTCCATAGACATAATAATTCCCTGGGGCAACACCTGATGTGTCCCACGCGTAGCTGTCGGCAGCATCTTCGGTGAGGGTCCCAATAATCAGGACGCCGCCTGCTCCGTCATTATCCGTATCATAATAAAGGCTGATATCTGCATTATCATCCGGGTCTGAATCGGTCCAGGTGATGGTGTAGGAAGTATCCCCAGTGTCTCCCACACCGTCAGGCTGAACCATGGTGATGGTTGGAGGGGTGTTCAGGGGCGTTTCCCTTATGGCAAAGCTAAACGGGGTTGAATCTACCGAGGAAAGGAGGGCTTCAAGAGGAACGCCGGAGTTGGTCACCGTCCAGTTGGTACCGTCATACGTGGCGGCGTAGATATCGCTGTTGCTGTCCGACAAGATCGCCATGAGTTTGTTTTGGCCGGCAAACGGTTCTATCTGGACGGATTCGGTGTATCCCTTGCCGCTTATGGTAACATCAGTTTGGACGGCCCAGCCACCGGCCGCAGTCCATCGGGCCCAATCCAGGGTGCCGGTCTGGTCGTCAGGGTACAAAGCCACGGCAGTCCCGGAGGTCCCGACCCAACCCACCGCCCCGGCAAAGTCACCGGTCCCGGTATCGTTTACATTCCACGTCTGTGAGTCGTATTCGCCGGCATTCACCCATGAGGATCCCGTCCAGGTAGCCAATCCGAGTCGCTCCGTACCATCGCCCATGTCGAATATTCCGGCAGCGATCCGTTGGCCGGACGGTTCAGACGCAAGGTCAACATAGTGCGGAACACCATTTGTCGGGGCTGCAGCAACCTGCGCTGCCGCAGACCAAGAGGTGCTGCCAGCCGCCTTGGTAGAATACCAGAAACCGGCCGTGGTGTGTTACCCCCATGCCGCCATCAAATCACCCGTGCTTTCTTCATAAGCAAGATCAAAGGCCCGGTTGCTGACAGTTCCCGTTCCCGGATTTTGTTTGACATTGGTTTCGAGGGTGTCCGCTGAAGCAGTTATCCACTGGGTGCCATCCCATACAATGGTGACTAAATCCGCATTGGCATCCGCATATGCCAGGGCGATCTCGTTCGAACCTGGTCGTGCTTCCAGCTCCACCCAGAGGACGGTTCCGCTGTTTGGATCCGGATTGGGTCCGACCCCATCGTTCAAAGGTAAGGCCGTCTCCCCAGACCAGGACCCTCCGCTCAGAGTGCGGTAAACCGGTGTGGAAGTGTTGTTTGAATAGACCACTAACGCATCGCCTGAAGTGGCCTCGAACTCCAGGTCAAAACCCCGTTTGTTTGCATTAGCCTGGGTAATGGCCGTTGAGGACCAGTCCACGCTCCAGGCACTGCCATTCCAGTGGAGGAGGTCTAAATCACTACCGCTTCCGGTGTCCGAGAGGACGCCAACGAGTTCATCATCCGTGCCATCTGGCGTAATTTTACTGACTGTCCATTTGATGGTGGAGTTGGCGGCGATCATGGTTCTGGACGCAGACCAACTGGACGCCGAATCATCCCAGCTGCGTGCCCTCGGGACGCCCCCACTGTCTCGGCTGTAATAAAGGCGGGCATCATCCATGTCAATATCTGGGAGGGCAGTGCTTGTTTCGGCAATCTCTATGGTGTTATCCAGCGTGGTTGAACCGATGACGATGGATTCGCTGGTGGGCACAACATTGGACTGGGTAACCGTATTCCCACTGGTGAACGTTACCTTGACCGTATATGTACCATCTCCCGCGCCCCAACCGCCGGCAAGCCCAAAGTGTTGGATACGTGGACTGTGCGAACCATACCCCTCACTGCCAAACACCTCTCTCACTGCGAGGAGTGTCGTACCGGAAGAATCGTAGAGTTCAACCCGGGTTCCGGTGCCGTCCTTAGGAGAAAATCCTGATCCAAGCCCGGTGACCTTTACCTTGAGGTAGCTGGTGTCGTTCAGGTTATTTTGGAACAGCTTGCTGGCACTGGAGTTATTGGCCACGAACAGGTCGAGGTCACCGTCGAGGTCAAAATCTGCCCACACGGTTCCGCCGGCGGCGGATGCATCGTTCACCCCATAGATGGAGCTAACATCGGTGAAAGTACCGTCGCCGTTGTTCCGAAAAAGCTGGTTTGCCCCATTGCTGTGCGCCACATATAGGTCGATATCACCATCGTTGTCATAGTCGCCCCAGGACACGCCGGTGGTGTTTAGACTCGACCCGGCCACGCCGGCGGAAGTGGTGACATCGGAGAACGTGCCATCGCCCTCGTTACGGTAAAGCTTGTTGGCTCCGTCCTGGCCCCCATAGAAGTCCAAATCACCGTCATTGTCATAATCGCCGAAGGCAGTACCGTTGTACCCGCCGCTGGTGCCGGTAAGGCTGATGCCGGCCGTTGCAGTCACGTTGGTGAAGGTCCCGTCGCCATCGTTTTGCCACAGGTAGACGGTGCTGGCGCGATAGAGAATGTCGGTATCGCCGTCGCCGTCGAAGTCAGCCACAACTGTGGATTCTCCGTTGGTATCTGCAGCCAGGCCTAAGGTGCTTCCGGCTATACCGGTAAAGGTTCCGTCACCATCGCTCCTGTACATGTAGGCATAGGGACTACTGCCATTTGGAGCCCAAATATCCAAGAACCCGTCTCTGTTATAGTCAATCCATGCGACATCACCCAGATTGTTTATGGTCGTGAGGCCCACGGTGGTATTATTCTGCAATGTGAAGGTATTGTCACCGTTGTTCTTGCTGAGATTTGCATCAATTGTAGCCATAAAATCGAGGTTGCCGTCGTTGTCGTAGTCTCCCCAGTGGGTACCACGGCCATTGCCGGTTAGTGCCGGACCCGCCGAGAAGGTTCCGTCACCGTCGTTTTTGTAGAGAGCGTTGGCCACTGAGACATAGAGGTCGGGATATCCGTCATTGTCATAATCTCCCCAGGCGACTCCATAGGTGCCGGTGATATTGCTCAAGCCAGCGGAACCGGTGATATCCGTAAAATCGGCCAAAACCTCAGCGGGCAGGAGAAGCAATCCTCCAAGAAGGAGAAGCAAAACAACAGTCGACGCCCACGAGGCCCTTACTATTGCCAGCGTAATGTCTATTTTCAATTTTATTTGAAAATCTACAATTCTTTTAACCATGATTTTTTTGATAATGTTTCGGAATTTAACTGTTGAGAATATTTTTACCTAATGTCTAAAAGCAACCCCGCCACCATCATCTTACACCTCTTAGGTGATTATCAAGCCTAGTTTTTCGCAATGTTCATGCCACACTGTGCTAATAAATATGATATGAATCAAAATGAATAGAATTTTAATAATATTAGAAGGATATGAATTACATAGTAACGGCTGTACAAAAATGGAAAGAGCAGATTCCGTCAATATTTTGTCAATAATTGTTTGTAATAATACTGACTTTTGATATTGGAGGGGATTAGTGTTCAATAGCAGGGGGAAAACGACCTTATTGGAGGAGTTGCCGAATAGGTCTGAAAGAAGGGGGTACCATGGAAAATAAGGTCAATTTGATTCCATTTTATAAGCTATACCAGCAGCAAATGTCCAGAAAAAAAATCAAGTTTCTCTAATAGGGCGAAACCTGTTAAAAAGGATCGTCCTTTTCGACTTTTCCGGAAATTATGCGATATGTATAATCAGAACAAGTTGAAATCGGGTTTTTGATGGCATACAAAACCATCATGGCGTTGAATTCAAATACAGGTGCAAATTGAAAAAGGAAGATTTTTTTCTTGTAACTATTACAATCTTTTTTTAACCTAATACAAGCCAAAAAAAATCATATTTCTTTCTCATGACAATCATTTAAACAAAAAGGAGAAAAGTACATGGCAATAATCACGATCAGCAGAGATTATGCTTCAGGCGGAAGGAAACTGGGGCGGTTGCTTGCCAAAAGACTCGGCTATCATTATGTTGACAAATCTCTTTTCCAAAAAATAGCCGAAGATCTAAATGTCTCGGAAAGAACCCTGGAGTCCTTTGAAAAAAGCAGAGAATACAGAATATCTAACACGTTCTCAAAATTATTCAGCCAAAGCTACATTCAGCGAATTGTAGGACACGATAAAAGCGTTGTGGAAGAGAAAGAATATCAGACCAGCTTAAAAAACCTTATTTTGAAAACCGCCGAAGATGATGATGTGGTGATAATTGGTCGCGCAGCATATTTTTTCTTAAAAGACATGAAAAATTGCTATCATTTTCATTTGGTTGCTCCAATGGATTGGCGAAAAAAATATGCGGTGGAAGAATTAAAACTACCCGCTGATCGCGTCCAGGAAACTTTAGAGAAAAGCGATATAAATCACCTTTGGTTCCACCGCTTGATTTGTGGGAATAGATTTGACGACCCATTTTTGTTTCATCTGACTTTGAACATGAGCTTTATTCCCATTCAAAAAGCGGTTGAGGTTATAATGTCGGTAGCGAATGTAAAGGCTTCGTAAAAAAAGTTAAAAACGGCTTTTTACGAACATAAGTGTTAAGCGCTTATTAGTAAATTTTGTGCATTTAATGGCAAAAAATAAATACACAACCACTAAATATCAACTAAATTCCAACTTCCAATGACCAAAACGGGTTATCCCGACCAGAGGGTTCGGTCATTGGAATATGGCAGTTACACTTAAACAACTAAACAACAATTTTTTTATAAGCACAAAAAACAGATGAATTTCAAGATTCAATAATCAAAGCCCGTTTAGAATTTTGAATTTCGGTTATTGTGATTTGCCTGCCCTGTTAAATAAATCGTAGATTTAATGCGCAGCATTATTTAACAGGGTAAATGATTTGTGATTTGTTATTTGTTTTTTCTAAGGCCCTAATGTAAAAAGCCATGCACAAAACCATTCTTCGGGATGGTCATCCGGCGGACAGCCGATGCATTGGGTTCGGATTCTCGGATCAATGGCTTCAGCAAAACAGGTATACTCTACCAGTCCTCCGGATTTACAAGGATAATCGTCAAGGCCTTTACGTTTCCGTGCAGATTGAACCCTGCACTCGTTCATTTGAAATATAAACCTGTCAGATTCTTCTTCAACAATGGATTGCGTGTTGATACAGGCATAGACTCGAAAATTAAGCGCCTTTTTTAAACCTTCCAGGCCGGGTTTTTCAGAAAGATTCAAAAAATTCTTAATGGCTTGAGCTTCAAAGGGTGAAAACTGAGCCCAGCAGGAATCATTACATCGCTTGGCATCATTCATGCCGTGTGTAAATTCTACAGCCTGAAACCATACCCCGTCGTTGGCCAGCCAGTTTACGGCCACACAACCCATAAGTTCCATCAGAGATTCTTTTGAGTTGTTCAACAGCGGTGACGGGATGCCGTCTTTCATTTCAAACCCGAGGGCCTTTGACAGCCTTTTCATTTGAATGCCATAACTTCTTTTAGATGCTTTTTTAAGAATATCCAGGGCCTTTTCCATACCCATCTGGTGTTTGACTTCATTAAACCAGAGGGCATAATGAATGATGATGCGATGAAACATGTCCAGAACCAACAGGGCAGTATTTTCATGATCCAGATCTTCTATCTTCTCTGCTTTGTTCAAGTCCAAAACTTCTCCTTTAGTTCCTTAGTTGTAAATTTTGTGCTTTTTGTGGCAAAACTTTTTCCATTCCGCCACTAAGGCACCAAGGCCCGAAGAAAGAATAATAAATAGATCCTTTGTGTCTTAGTGTCTTTGTGGCAAATATTTTTGGTTCCGGCTTGTCCGGGTTGGGATAGGGGAATCCTATCTTGGTATCATACAGCAAGTAGGGTTGCTTTTCCGATTTTGGTAGCGATTAGATTTAGAATATCATCTCCCCTTCCACACGGGTTTCCTCTTTTCCACAAAGGCCGTTACCCCTTCCCGGGCATCTTCGGTAGCGCAAAGCGAAGCAAACAACTCTCCCAAATAGTCGATAGATTGATGGTATGGAAGTTCTGACATGCCGTATATACCTGTCTTCCCGATCTGAAGCGCCAGGGGGCTTTTCTTTGCCAGCTTGGCGGCAAGTTTCATTGTGGACGCTTCGAGCTCTTCCGGCAGCACCACTTTGTTTATGAGTCCAAGCGTTTCGGCTTCAGCAGCGGAAATCATGTCACCGGCCAGTACCATCTCAAGAGTTTTTTTGCGTCCCAGGGAACGAACCAGCGGAACCGCCGGACCCAGACAAATTAACCCAACGTTTATGGCAGTGGTTCCAAACTTTGCATCTTCGGCGGCGACCGCCAAATCACAGGCAAACACAAGTCCTGCCCCGTTCGCAAGGGCATAGCCCTTAACCGAGGCAATGACAGGCTTTTTCATCCGGGCGATGGTGTGGTTATGCTCGTCCATCAATTTTATAAGTTCCCGGTAGTCCTTATGGCTTTTGTCTTTGAACTCGGAAAGTGAGATGCCCGTTGAAAAATGTTTTCCCGATGCCTGGATTACAATGACACGAATTTCGTCATCCTGATCCATATCCCGAAGTGCGTCATTCAATTTTCCGGCAAAGGGAACATTAAAAGTGTTCATCTCTTCGGGTCGATTTAGCGTAATCAAACCTATCATATCCTGCTTATCTACTAAAATCGGTTCGTTCTCCATGACATACCCTCCTTTTGAATTTTATATCATTCCTAATTCCAACACCCCGGTTAATTTGGGCTTTTAACGGGATACACTTTAGGCATTTTAGGTCACTTTAGATCACTTCACATTTTTTTAATGTATTCAATTTTTTGCTGGAAAAAGCAACTTTTTTCCGTATAACCGGGTAAAACGAAATAAAAAGACAGATAAATTCTTCATTTATTCTTTTTAAATGCAAAGCCCTTACGCTGCATGCTATAGTGAACGAGCGCTCAGTCACAAGATAATGCTCGTTTATATCTTTGGCTACCTCACTTGTCAATATCTTTCTCATACCTTTAATTGTAAGGAGTTAAGCTGTGCCCTTTATGTGAAAAAATCTTGACACAAAAAACATATATATGATATTAATTTTGAACGAGCGCTCAGTCATAATTTAAACTCAGGGGTGAACATTTTTCAAAAAATCATTTTGTGGGGGCTTGATGGAAAAAATACGCGCGATAAAAGGAATACCGACCCAGATAAAAAATCCTGATCTTGTGGCGCAACGGCATCGCCAAATTGTTGATGCTGCGGTTCAACTTTTCATCGAACAGGGTTTTCATAAGACCACAACAAGGCAAATCGCCCGTGCCGCGGGTTTTTCCATCGGTTCATTATATGAATATATCGCTTCCAAAGAAGATATTCTGTATCTGGTTTGCGACGCAATCCATGCTGAAGTCGAACGGGGGGTTTCACAAGCAATGGCCAGAGCATCCGGGGGCCACAATCCGTTGGCCGAAGTGATCCGGGAGTATTTTTTGGTCTGTAATCGTATGAGCGATCATATTCTACTTATATACCAGGAAACCCAATCTCTGCCGCCAAGATGGCGTAAAAAAGTACTTGAAAACGAAGTCCGTATTACAGGTATCTTTATGGAAGTTCTCGCGCGTCTTATTTCATCCGGAGATTTGCCTCACATTAGTGAGCGTTCTATGGAACTTGTCGCACACAATATTTCTGTCCTGGGCCATATGTGGACTTTCCGGCGATGGTTTCTGGCACGCCATTACAGTATTGAAGATTATATTGAGCTTCAAACCGAATTTATTCTTGGAAATGTTTAAACAGGATATTTTTAAAAAAAGGTTGATCGTCCGACTTTTTATAAGACCATCAATCTTAAACCCTAACTGGTCATAAACAAATTGGAAATTTTCAATTTTATAAGGGAGGGGGAATGAGCGTTGACGTTTACAAGCCCGAACACCATATCAGAGTTGTTACTGCAACATCACTTTTTGACGGTCATGACGCATCCATAAATATCACTCGCCGGTTACTCCAGGATACCGGCGTGGAAGTCATACATCTGGGTCATAACCGATCCGCTCAGGAAATTGTGGATGCCGCAATCCAGGAAGATGTTCAAGGGGTGGCGGTGTCGAGTTATCAGGGGGGCCATGTGGAATTCTTCAAATACATTGTGGACCTTTTGAAAGAGGAGGGCGTTTCACATATCAAGATTTTCGGCGGCGGCGGCGGTGTCATCGTACCCCACGAGGTCAAAGAACTGGAAGGATACGGCGTAACCAAGATATATTCCCCCGAGGACGGCGCCAAAATGGGACTCCAGGGTATGATTAACCATATGGCTAAACTTATGGATTTTTCTACCGTCCGGAAAACGGATTTTGATTTTGCCGGTCTGAATCCGGATAATAAATTCGAGGTGGCAAACCTTATTACAGCCGTTGAACTGGCCAAAGAAAAACAAGACGGACATCTTGCCGCCCTTAGATCATATCTTTTAAAAAAGATCGGAAAACGGAAAACGCCGACCATCGGTATTACCGGCACAGGCGGATCAGGAAAATCGTCTCTGACGGATGAGCTGATTTTGCGAATGTTACACGACCTCAAAGATATTAAGCTGGCAATTATCAGCAGTGATCCCTCGCGGCGCAAAACCGGCGGTGCACTTCTAGGTGACCGGATACGAATGAACGCCATTGCGAACCCAAGAGTTTACATGCGCAGTTTAGCGACCCGTGGGTCAGGCATGGAAATTCCCCGTGCATTGGTCGAAACGTTAAACGTTGTAAAAGCAGCCGGTTTTGATCTGGTTATTGCCGAAACAGCGGGTATCGGACAGGGCGATTCAAATATTGCGGACATGGTGGATTTGTCTATTTATGTCATGACCGGTGAATTCGGCGCCGCCACTCAGCTCGAAAAGATAGACATGCTCGATTTTGCCGATCTTATTGTTGTAAATAAATACGAAAAAAGCGGCAGCCAAGATGCGGTGCGTGAGGTTCGCAAACAGGTACAACGCAACCGAAAGGCATGGAACCGGTCGCCCGAAGAGATGCCTGTGTATGGAACCATTGCATCCAAATTTAATGATGACGGTGTCACCGCCCTGTATCATGCCGTTATGAATCAACTGGCTGAAAAAACAGGCACACTATTTACATCGACCTTGCCCGAAACTGAAACCCGGTTATCTACATCCAAAACCATCATTATCCCGCCGGAACGTACCCGTTACCTTGCTGAAATTTCGGAAACCGTCAGATCCTATCACCGGCGCACAAAAGAACAGGCAGATGCGGTGCGGAAAGCCTGGCATCTCAAAGAAGCCGCAAAAGCCATAAGCGGTGACGATCTCCAGGGAGACACATCCGGGATTCTTTCACGTCTTAAAACGGAAATTGAAAAAGCCGAAAAATCTTTGGATCCGGAAACGATCCGGTTGCTCGATGACTGGAAAGAGATCAAAAAAATCTACAGCAAAGATGAACTCACATACCGTGTCCGAAACCAGGAAATCAGGGTTCCGCTTTTCACGGAATCATTGGCGCATACCAGAATCCCGAAGATTGTTCTCCCCAAATTTAAGGATCCCGGTGAAATTTATGCGTGGTTGAGGGAAGAGAATGTATCCGGCCGTTTTCCGTTTACCGCCGGTGTGTTTCCTTTAAAACGCCTTGACGAGGATCCGACCCGCATGTTCGCCGGTGAAGGTGACCCTTTAAGGACGAACAACAGATTCAAGCTTCTTTCCGCCAACTATGAGGCCAAACGTCTCTCTACGGCCTTCGATTCCGTGACGTTATACGGATATGACCCTGATCCGAGACCCGATATTTACGGCAAAGTCGGCACCTCGGGCGTAAGCATCTGCACGATTGACGATGTCAAGTTGCTTTATGATGGATTTAATCTTTGTGCGCCCAATACCTCTGTTTCCATGACCATAAACGGTCCTGCACCCATAATGCTTGCCATGTTCTTAAACACGGCCATCGACCAGCAGGTTACCGCATTTTGCACGGATAAAGGAAGGAAACCAACAGAAAAAGAATACAAAGACATTTATTCCATGACTCTGCCCAATGTTCGCGGCACGATTCAGGCAGACATTCTAAAAGAGGATCAGGGGCAAAACACCTGTATTTTTTCCATTGAATTCGCACTGAAAATGATGGGGGATATTCAGGAATACTTCATAAAAAACAATGTCCGCAATTTCTACTCGGTCTCCATTTCAGGATATCACATTGCCGAAGCCGGCGCCAATCCGATCACACAGCTTGCCTTTACCCTTGCCAACGGCTTTACCTATGTAGAATATTATCTTTCCCGCGGCATGCCCGTTGACAGCTTCGTACCCAATTTGTCGTTCTTCTTTTCCAACGGCATGGATCCGGAATATACGGTTATCGGCAGGGTGGCAAGACGCATCTGGTCCATCGCCATCAGAAATAAATACGGCGGGTCTGTCCGATCCCAGATGCTAAAATACCATGTCCAGACATCGGGACGCTCTTTACACAGCCAGGATATCCAGTTTAATGATATCCGGACAACACTCCAGGCCCTTTGCGCAATTTATGACAACTGCAACAGTCTCCACACCAACGCCTTTGATGAAGCCATTACCACCCCGAGCAACGAGTCGGTCCGACGGGCCCTGGCCATCCAGCTGATTATTAACCGTGAGTGGGGACTTGCCAATAATGAAAATTTAAACCAGGGAAGCTTTGTTGTTGAGGAGTTGACACGGCTGGTGGAAGAAGCGGTCCTAGCGGAATTCGACAGGATTACCGAACGCGGTGGGGTACTGGGAGCCATGGAGACCGGTTACCAGCGAAGCAAGATTCAGGAGGAATCGATTTATTATGAAAACCTGAAACATACGGGAAAATTTCCGATAATTGGCGTTAACACTTTCAGGGATCCTGACGCCGATATGGAACAGATGGCCGAGTGTATTGAACTGTCCAGGGCCACCCAGGCCGAAAAGGAATCACAACTCCGTCGCCTGGCCGCATTCAAAAAACAGAATGAAAAACAAGCACCCGAAGCACTTGAACGCCTTCAAAAAGCAGCGTTGTCCGAAGACAATATATTTGCCGAACTTATGGAAACGGTCAAGGTTTGCACACTGGGTCAAATTACGCAGGCGTTGTATGATGTGGGGGGGCAGTATCGACGCAACATGTAGATTTTCCAGCTAATAAATTGTTTTTTCTCCGATGAGCAGCGTTCTCCGCAAGTTTTCGACCTCAACATACTATGAGTATGCCTCGGTCGAAAACTCTTGTGCGGCCTTGCTCTTCGAATAAATCCCTTATTTATTAACTGGAAACTTGTTTAATAGAAATTGGAGGAAAAACAAAATGAAAGAAGCAGTGATCGTAAGTGCAGTACGAACACCCATTGGAAGCTTTAACGGTTCGCTGGGAACCGTTGGCGCGACCCAACTGGGAGCCCTTGTGATTGAAGCGGCGGTTGAACGGGCACACATAAGCAAGGATGATGTGAATGAAGTAATCATGGGGATGGCTCTCCCGTGCGGCTACGGCCAAAATCCGGCAAGGCAGGCAGCAATCAAGGCGGAAATGCCCTGGGAGGTTGAATGTCTCACCGTCAATAAGGTTTGTGGTTCGGCCTTAAAGTCGGTGATGCTGGCTGCCCAGGCCATTCAGGTGGATGATGCGGACATTGTTGTCGCGGGAGGCATGGAAAGCATGAGCATGGCGCCCTATTATCTTGAAAAGGCCCGATTTGGATATCGCATGGGTCCGGGCAACATCGAAGATCACATGATACATGACGGAATCTGGGATATTGTTAACGACTTTCATATGGGCATTACCAATGAGCTGAGTTCGGAAAAATATAATATCAGCCGCGAAGACCAGGATCATTATGCCGCCGAATCCTATGGCCGGGCCCTTGAAGCCATAAGATCCGGTAGGTTCAAAGATGAAATTGTTCCGCTTAAAATCACCCGGCGAAAAGGCGACCCTGTGGTCTTTGATCAGGATGAGTGTCCCCGGGAGACCCCTTTGGAAACCCTTTCAAAGATGAAGCCAGTGTTTCAAAAGGACGGAAAAGGGACCGCCGGCAATTCATCCATCGTTAGTGACGGTGCTGCAGCGGTGGTCTTAATGTCCAAAGACAGAGCAAAAGAAATGAGGTGTAACATCATAGCAACCATCGGCGCCCAGGCAGCATACGGTGTAGACTTGAAAGACATTCTTACAGCGCCAATCTGGGCCATCCCAAAGTGTTTAAAAAAAGAAGGGATCTCTATAGATGACGTGGACCTTTTTGAAATTAATGAAGCGTTCAGCGGTTCTACTGTGGCGGTGCTGCGGGAACTTGGTCTGGATCATGCAAAGGTCAACGTAAACGGTGGGAGCGTTGCACTGGGGCATCCTATCGGCGCCAGCGGATGCCGGGTACTTGTTACTCTGTTGCATGAAATGGTACGGCAGGACAAAAAAATCGGTGTTGCTTCGTTGTGCCTTGGCGGCGGTGAAGCTGTCGCCATGGTTGTAAAACGATAAGGAGATAACTATGGACATAAAAACTTTCGGCGTTGTCGGCGCCGGCCAGATGGGAAATGGAATCGCACAGATTGCTGCCATGAGCGGTCTTGAAATAATTATGAGCGATATAAAGACCGAATTTGTCGAACGGGGTCTTGAAAGCATCAAAAAAAATTTACAGCGCAGTGTTGACAAAACCAAAATGGCAGATGAAGAGAGGAATGCGGTTTTAAAGCGGATAAAAACGACCATAGATATCAAGGAGATGTCAGCGGCCGATTTTGTGATCGAGGCGGCCACCGAGCATGAACCGATCAAGTTTCAGATATTTAAAGACCTGGATCAAATCTGTGCGCACCCTGTGATTCTGGCAACCAATACGTCTTCCATCCCCATCGGCCGGATTGCAGCACAAACCAAACGGCCAGAAAAAATTATCGGGATGCATTTTATGAACCCAGTGCCGGTTATGAAGCTGGTTGAGATCATCCGGGGCCTTGCAACTTCAGATGACACGTTCAAAACAACCCGGGATCTGGCGGTTAAATTTGGCAAAACACCGGCCCAGGCAAACGATTACCCCGGCTTTATCGCCAACAGAATACTCATGCCCATGATCAATGAAGCAGTTTACTGTCTGTATCACGGCGTCGGAACCCGGGAAGATATCGACACGGTAATGACCCTTGGCGCGAATCATCCCATGGGACCTCTGGCTCTGGCCGACCTCATCGGACTCGATACCTGCCTTGCCATTATGGATACGCTTTGCGATGGATTCAAAGATTCAAAGTACCGCCCCTGCCCTCTTCTCCGGAAATATGTAGAGGCCGGCCGGCTGGGCAGAAAGACAGGACAAGGATTTTATAAATATTGATAAGGCGGCGTTATGACAAAGAAAAAGCAGAGCTTATTGTAGTTATTTACGGACCGTAAGGGGTTAGGGGCTTCGCCCCAATTGGAATAATGGAATGTATGATGGCACAAACAGATTACCATCAAAATATCTGTAATAACAATAGGATGTAGAACTTCCAAGACGTAAAACTATCGGCCTCGGTGTTTAATAAAACTAAAATGATACCCAGTTGAAAAGGAGTAATAAATGTCTTTTCCGCTAACTGATGAGCAGATCATGATTCAGAACATGGCCAGGGAATTTTCAAGGAAAGTTGTGGCGATTACTGCCGCGGAACGGGATCGTACCAAGGAATTTCCGTCTGAAAATCTCAAAAAGATGGGGGAACTGGGACTTATGGGAATGATGGTTCCTTTTGAGTATGAAGGCTCCGGCGACGATACCGTGAGTTATGTACTTGCGCTTTCTGAGATTGCCTACTCCTGCGCTTCGACTGCCGTTGTTATGTCGGTTCACAATTCCATCGTGTGTGAAAGCATCTACCGGTTGGGAACTGAGTATCAGAAAGAAAGATTTTTAAAACCGCTTGCAAAAGGGAATATCATCGGCGCCTTTGCCATGACCGAACCCCATGCGGGTTCCGATCCTGTCAGCCAGTCGACCACTGCCGTACGTAAAGGTAACGAGTATATTTTAAACGGTTCAAAACGGTTTACGACATCGGGCAGGAATTCCGGGCTGACTATTGTCACAGCCATAACAGATGAAACCAAACGTCACCAAGGTATCAGTGCATTTCTGATTGAAAAAGAAACGCCAGGGTTCATTGTGGGAGACGAAGAAGATAAAATGGGGCTGCGTGCTTCCGACACAACGGATCTTATCTTTAACGATTGTAAGGTGCCTGCTGTAAACATGCTGGGGAATGAAGGAGACGGTTTTAAGATTGCCATGAAAGCGCTTGACGTTGGTCGAATCGGTATCGCGGCTCAGTCGGTGGGTGTGGCCCGGGCGGCATTCGATGCCGCCGTCAAATATGCCCAAAAAAGGGAGCAATTCGGCCAGATGATTTCCAAATTTCAGGGCCTGCGATGGATGATTGCGGATATGGCTACGCAAATAGAGGCGGCCCAGCAGTTGATGCTTTCTGCTGCTGCTATGAAAGATCGCGGCAAAAAATTTACGGCCCAGGCATCCATGGCCAAGCTTTTTGCTTCTGAGATGGTTAACCGGGTCACCGCAAAAGCGTTGCAGATACATGGCGGATACGGGTTCATGAAAGACTATCCGGTTGAGCGATTTTACAGGGACGCCAGGGTGTTTACCATTTACGAAGGGACTTCGGAGATACAACGGATGGTCATATCCAACCATATATTAAAGGATAAGCGCCGCCCCTGACCAAAATTTCTCGTGAACAATTTAACGTCTCGAAAATTCTACATTTTTTGAAAATAAAGAGGTTTTAAGGAGATCGGCCTTAAGGTGGCGGCTTCCGCCGGTGCGGCCTGCCATTCAGATACTTTGGAAATTTCCCATGTTCTCCAGGCCATGAATATTCCGTTAGACTGGGCCAAAGGAACCTTGAGGTTCAGTGTAGGTCGGATGACCACTGTTGAGCAGATTGATAAAGCCGTCCAGGTTGTTATTCATGCCGTGAAAAAGCTACAAAGTGCTCCTCAATAACCATAATTCTCGATGGTTTTGCGCTCTTTGATGATCTCAGTTGCCAGTTCTTCTTCAGCCGACAGGTAAAGCTTGTAGCGTGAAACTGAAAGTTCTTTTTGGGGAATTCATTGTCATGAAACCTGCGTTTGTGAATAGCACCAAATAGAATTAATGGTTGCAAATATAATTGAAATGCAATATTATGCAACCACGACATTCAAAAAGGAGCATCATTATGCCGACAGCCGTAAAAATATCCGATGAGTTAATCGCACAAGCCCGAATTAAATCAAAAATATTTAAAAGATCCATCGCCGGTCAAATCGAATACTGGGCACAAATTGGTAAAATCGTAGAGGAGAATCCCAATCTACCACTGCCTTTCATCCAGGATGTCCTCCTTGGAAAAGAACAAATACGAGCCGGCATGGGAACGCCGTATGTTTTTGATGAAGGTGAATGAAAGCAATCGCAGAGATCACTCAATCACCGCTTTTCGCCAAACAAAAAAAGAAGTTGCATAAGAATCGAATCAGAGATTTGGATGAAGCGATTCGAACAATTGTAAACGAGCCGGAAACAGGCCATCTTAAAATCGGTGATCTGGGCGGAATTCGGGTATACAAATTCCAATCCATGCAAGAACAAGTCCTTCTTGCTTATGAAGTTGTGGAAAATCATCTCTACCTGTATGCATTTGGAACCCATGAAAACTTCTATCGCAGGCTTAAAAAATATTTAAACCGCTAAATTCTTTTCATTTGGATACAGAAATACTCTATATGATGGAATCAGGTCTTTAACTCTGATCTTCTTAACTTCTGATCTTCTTGCCCTTTGAGTTTCAATCCTTGTTTTAATAGAATTCACTCCTCAATTCCTACATCTCGGCACCTGTAAAAGATCCGATTTGCCGTTTCAATCCACGCTCCCGCACGGGGAGCGACTGTTGAATCAGATACGTATCATTATCAATCAAGTTTCTCCAAAACCCGGTTCATCCCCACACCTGTGGGGAACACCTGATGCGAATGACCTCATGGATTTCACGGAGCGGTTCATCCCCACGCCTGTGGGGAACACTCTTTAGGCGCGGGCGTTCAGTCATCAACCATCGGTTCATCCCCACGCCTGTGGGGAACACTCAGTATATCCTTGAACTTCTTTAGTAAGAGACGGTTCATCCCCACGCCTGTGGGGAACACTCGATCCATTTTTTTGCTTTTTGATAGGTTTTCGGTTCATCCCCACGCCTGTGGGGAACACAATATCAGGCTACGGACATCACTGACTATGAACGGTTCATCCCCACGCCTGTGGGGAACACGCATGCTTCGTAACTCATGCCAACAAGCATTGCGGTTCATCCCCACGCCTGTGGGGAACACTGCTTTTCAACCAATGTGGTCAAATCATTCTTCGGTTCATCCCCACGCCTGTGGGGAACACTTATTAACAGGACCTGTTAAGACTTGACAAACCGGTTCATCCCCACGCCTGTGGGGAACACAGCATTTTACCTGGGCTATTATGATTATGAGTCGGTTCATCCCCACGCCTGTGGGGAACACGTTAACCTCGGTTCTTAATTTGGCCCGGATATCGGTTCATCCCCACGCCTGTGGGGAACACCCTCGGCGCAAGTCCGGTTAGCCTGACTATATCGGTTCATCCCCACGCCTGTGGGGAACACCGTCACAATTCCCCCTCGATCCGCCGCATCACCGGTTCATCCCCACGCCTGTGGGGAACACATGCTTTCCAAAATACAGTATACTAAAAAAATCGGTTCATCCCCACGCCTGTGGGGAACACTCTCCGATTTTGACTTTCTTATACCCCCAGGTCGGTTCATCCCCACGCCTGTGGGGAACACAACCAATGGCACCTCTTCAGCTTTGAATTTTTCGGTTCATCCCCACGCCTGTGGGGAACACGGTATCATTTTCAAGATCTGCGCGTTTAATTCCGGTTCATCCCCACGCCTGTGGGGAACACATGTTCTTTGGTCGCCGCATATAGAACCTGAACGGTTCATCCCCACGCCTGTGGGGAACACTTTCTCCGGAGAATGTTCTCCGTAGGACCGGGCGGTTCATCCCCACGCCTGTGGGGAACACTGCGCCGGAAGAAACAGAACTCATTGATTCATCGGTTCATCCCCACGTCTGTGGGGAACACTTTAATATAATAAACCCTTTGTGCTTTCGTGCCGGTTCATCCCCACGCCTGTGGGGAACACTTTTTGAGACTGCTTCCAGTGTCAGTCTTTAACGGTTCATCCCCACGCCTGTGGGGAACACTTTTGTGTTATGAGCATATGTTCATAATAAAAACGGTTCATCCCCACGCCTGTGGGGAACACCAACAACTTAACGGGAAAGGGGGCGATAACAACGGTTCATCCCCACGCCTGTGGGGAACACTTCATCAGGTGTAATGCCCTTTTTCATCTTGACGGTTCATCCCCACGCCTGTGGGGAACACCCAAAATCACACGGCCATAAGGAGTAGAGACGCGGTTCATCCCCACGCCTGTGGGGAACACCCTTGTCTCCGAGTTAGATCAGGCCCTAAACGCGGTTCATCCCCACGCCTGTGGGGAACACAGTGTTGAATCGCTTCTACTGGAGTAACTACCCGGTTCATCCCCACGCCTGTGGGGAACACTTATGGCTCCCATGCCTGATGAGTCT
>CAZBOB010000044.1:0-27831 GCA_964492995.1 uncultured Desulfobacteraceae bacterium
CGAGCAGGGTCATCAATGGTCCTGCTTTTTATTTGTGCTGATGGCAGATAACTGCAATGTATCTTTCTGCTTTGAAATGGCTTCAGTGGTTGTGATATCGATTTTTTATCGTGTCAGATTGTCGCCGATTATGTTTCAATAACCCTTAATATGACCAAAAAATCGCGCAAAATCACTGAAACATATTCGTTTACAAAATCCCCATATTTCCCCATTATCCATAATCATTCCATAACCTTCCGACCCACAAACCCACAGCCCTCTGATGTCGCCGTTTCTCCTCCCCCCCCTTTCCTTTAAAAATCAAATTCATTCCCGTTCTTTGGGAACGTTGTTGGCGATGTTGACTCAATCCCTTTTTGTTTGTTTGGAATGCAGGGTGGCCAGTTCACCGGCCCAGTCGATGGACGTTTGAAGGGCCGCCTTGATCTTATTGCCGTCGAGGTTTAACTGATGAATCATTTTTTCGGCTTCTGCCCATTTGGCTTCTTCGAAATATTGCGCCAGATGAAGCAGGGGCAAATACTCATTGTTCGGCTCCCGGCACAACGCCGCCTTGAGCCGGTTTTCCAGGGGCAAATACCCCACGATCTCGGTCATGGGAATACCGAGCAGGGCGTCCAGCAGAGAAAATATTCCCAGTAAATTCAAGCTGTCCGGATCGAATCCCCAAAAATCATGGTCCCGGGCGATGAGCTCTAAAAATTTTCCCCGCTGTGCGGAGAGCAACACCAGCTCAGGGGCATCTTTGCTGTGGCTCATGTCCGTCAACAGAACCACCCGAAGCCAGTTCTTCATTTTTTGCCACCCCAAAAGCAAAATGGCCTGGTGGATGGACTTTATCTTTTGGCGTAGACCAAAGGCCGTTGAATTGAGATATGCCAGGAGGCGAAAGCTGATGGAGACATCCCCCTGGATGGTTGCCGCGAGGTGATCAAGGTCAGGCTCGTCTGATTCAATGAGTTGTAGGAGGTTGAACCGCGACACCTCGATGGAGGACAGTTTCCGGACGGTGATCTTGTCCGGCGATTTGAAAAACGGGCCGTGAAACAGTGTAAACCCCAATTCCTTGCACATCTTGAAACGGGCCGGATCCTCCACCTGGCCGGCCAGAAGCAAGGCCGTGTAGGATCGGGCGATGTCGAGTAAGGCCCCAAGCGCGTCCTTTTGTCTGGTGGAGACGTCCGTGCCGATGATATCGGCCAAACCATACAGCGGCCCGAAAGCAGGATTTCCAGTAAATCCCCCGACGGCAATCAGATACCCGTCGGATTTTAATCGTTTCAACACGTCCGGAACATGGGGCTGTGTGTATATGTCCTCGGCCACCTTAACAGCGGCGAGAATCGGCGGAAACGCATAGGGGAGATCGTCCAGCATACTTTTTTCATTAAAATTGACAATTATTTTTTTTCCTCTGTCCAGAATCTGCTGCAAGCCGATGTAGGCGCTGGATGCCACGTTCAAAGCGACGTTCTCGTGTTCCGGGAAACCGGAACGGGTGGTTTCATCGCTTCCCACACAGAAAAGTTCATAGCCCCAGAGCTGGCCCTTTTCATCGAACACGGGCTGTCGGGCAATGGATACGGAAACCGGATGTTCATTTTGGGTCTTTTTTTCGGTCACAGGCTTTATCTCCTCTTGTCCTTAAATGCTTGGGGCATCAAACGGATCATTCAACCGGCTGTAAGTTCCAGATGTCTCTTGCATAATCCAATATGGACCGGTCGCTGGAAAACTTGCCCATGTGGGCGGTGTTGAGAATGGATCGGCGCGTCCATTGGTCCGGATCCAAAAATACCCGGCTCACTTCTTCCTGGGCGGTCACATAGGGCCGGTAATCGGCCAGCAACATGTAGTAATCGCCCTGGTCGAGAAGCGCCCTGACAATGGGTGCAAACAGCACCGGTTCCGTGGGAGAAAAAAATCCGGAACCGATCATTTCCAGTACCTTTTGAAGCTCCGGATCATTTCCGTAATAGTGCCCGGGATCGTAGCCGCCGGCGCGCAAGGCCATGACGTCTTCGGCGTTCAAGCCGAAAATAAAGATGTTTTTCGGGCCCACCTCGCTCATGATTTCCACATTGGCGCCGTCTAAGGTTCCGATGGTCAAGGCGCCGTTGAGTGCCATTTTCATGTTCCCTGTTCCGGACGCTTCCATGCCTGCCGTAGAGATTTGCTCGGACAGGTCCGCGGCCGGAATGATTTTTTCGGCCTGGGACACACAGTAATTGGGCAAAAAAAGCACCCGGAGCCTTCCCTGGACGTCCGGGTCGTTGTTGACAACATCCGCCACGGCATTGATCAGCTTGATGATGATTTTGGCCTGGTGGTAAGCAGGGGCGGCCTTTCCGGCAAAAAGGACGGTCCGAGGAACAACGGTTGCTTCGGGATTTTCCTTGATGCGGTTGTACAGGGTAACCACGTGCAACACATTGAGGAGCTGGCGCTTGTATTCGTGCAACCGCTTGACATGGACATCGAACAGGGTGTTCGGGTTTACCCCCAACCCGATTTTGCGCAAAATATATCGGGCAAGCCGTTTTTTGTTTTCCTGTTTCGTTTCTATCCAGGCCGCGCGAAATTCCGGATCATCGGCATAGGGAACCAATTTTTTAAGCCGGCCGAGGTCAACGATCCAGTCCGGACCGATGACCGACGTAATGAGCCGTGAAAGCGAAGGATTCGCCTGATACAGCCAGCGACGCGGGGTGATGCCGTTGGTGACGTTTTTGATTCGGCCCGGGAAAATTTCATCGAAATCCCTGAACAGGCCGCTTTTTAAAATGCGGGTGTGAAGGTCGGCAACCCCATTGACCGAATGACTTCCCACGATAGCCAGATGGGCCATACGCACCTGTCGAACGTCGCCTTCCTGAATGATGGAAAGTTTTGCCGGCAGTTCCGGATGGTCCGGATATCGTTTTCTTAAATCCTCTAAAAAACGGTGATTGATTTCAAAAATAATTTCCATATGTCTGGGCAAAAGCCGCGCGATCAGGTCCTGTGGCCAGGTTTCAAGGGCTTCGGGCATCACCGTATGGTTGGTGTATGCAAACGTTTTTTCACAAATGGCCCAGGCGTCGTCCCACTCCAGCCCTTCATCATCCATTAAAAGGCGCATGAGTTCGGGAATGGCAATGGACGGATGGGTGTCGTTCAATTGAATGGCAACAAAGTTCGAAAACTCTTCAAAGGACCGGTTCTGCTTTTTATATCGCCGGATGATGTCGAGCAGTGTGGCGGCAACAAAGAAGTACTGCTGTTTGAGTCTGAGTTCCTTGCCCGGCTCGGCCTCGTCGCTGGGATAGAGCACTTTTGAAATGTTTTCGGTCAAAACCTTGGACTCCACAGCACCGATATAATCTCCCCGGTTGAAGTGTGTAAGGTTGAATTCCCGGCCGGATTTGGCGGCCCACAGCCGCATGTTGGTGACATAATCATCGCCATACCCGGGAATGAGAATGTCGCAGGCCATGGCCATCACCACCTCTGTGTCCATCCAGCGGTATCGGCGCCGTCCCTGGCCGTCCACGTACGACTCCGATCGACCGTAGAACCGGATCGGCATCAGATGGTCCCGGCGCTGGATTTCCCAGGGATTTCCCCGCCTTCGCCAGTTGTCGCACTGCTCACGCTGGTAACCGTTGTCCAGGGTCTGAAAAAAAATTCCATAGTCATACCGGATGCCGTATCCGTATCCGGGCAGATTCCGGCAGGCCATAGAATCCATATAGCACGACGCCAGTCTCCCAAGACCGCCGTTCCCCAGACCGGCATCCCATTCTTCTTCTTCGAGTTCGTCGAGATCGAATCCCATTTCCTGAACGGTGTTGCGGGCTTCTTCGACCATATTTAGGCTGACGATGTAGTTCTTCAAAAATCGACCCGGCAAGAATTCAAGGGAAAGAAAATAGACCCGCTTGGCCAAGGTGTCGTAAAGCGAACGCTGGGTTTTAATCCACCGTTCGATGAGCCGATCCCGCACGCTGTAGGCGAGCCCCATAAAACAGGCATACTTGTCCGGCCTGTAGGTATCTTTGCCCAGGGTGAAGCGGATGTGGCGGAGGATATCGTTTTTCAAAGCGGCCGTTTCCCGGGAAGCGGAGTCAGGGGTGTCTCCAGGGAGTTGTTGGTTTTTATCCATGAGAGCATCCTCCATAGGGTTCAGTGTTCTTGGATACGTTGATGCTGAACGTGTTTTAAACCCTCATCAATAATCCGGGACGTATTCCGGAATGATTATGTAATTATGCGTTTTTCTGTCTCGAATATTCTGAAAACAATTAATCCACAATCCGAAAATACTCAATAAATATTACCCTAAATGAGCGAAAGTCGAGGATGCCCCAGATTCGAGGCATCAAGGGTGAAGCCCCGCTGATAAACCGGGATAAACCTCCGTCGTCTACTGCGAGCCCTTGATAACGAAGAAGATGGGGTATCATCGGCTTTCCCAACGGGTAAACAAAATGGGATTTTTGAATTAATTTATATCTCATTTATAGAAGAGTTATGAAAATGCATCTGAATCCACAAAAATACATAATAAATCAAACAGATCTAATATGTTAACCGTTTTGTTTACGCTCAATTAGGGTATTATATTCCCGTGATAGTAGGTTTGATTGTAAGTGTTTGACCGTCCGTGGACATGGATACGGCGCCGTTACCGGCGGTGCCCAGTATGCGGCATCCCTTCTCCTTATACCTTTTTAAAACCAATGGGTGTGGAAATCCAAATCTGCTTTTCCATCCGGATGAAATAATGATGACTTCAGGATTGACCTTTTCTATGAACATCTCCGTACTCGATGTTTTGCTGCCGTGGTGCGGTGCTAAAAGGACGGTGCTTTTTAGTTTGTCACCGGCAATTGCCGCCAATTCATATTCCGCCCGAGTCTGGATATCCCCGGGGAACAGGAAGGATTTCGCTCCGAAAGACGCTTTCAGAACCAGGGAATTATTGTTTAAATTACGCCATGTTTCCTTTTTTCTTTTCTCAATGAAATCCGGCGGCGGATAAAATATGTTTAAACATACGCCGTTAATGAGGTGGATGCCGGCGATTTCTTTGTATTCGGGCATATGAATTTTGTTTTTTTTAATGGCTTCCATGAATTTTTTATATCCCAAAGTGCTTGCTGCTTCATTATTTGTCCATACATTTTTTACATTAAAGTGTTCGGCTATATATATGAGCCCGTTTAAGTGATCACTATTGGGATGGGAAAGCACAAGGGTGTCGACGGTTTTGATTTTTTTTTGCCATAAAAACGGGGCAATAATCCTGGCACCTGTATCAAAAATACTGTTATCGGAAAACCCGCCGCCATCTATGAGAATGTTGTATCCTTCCGGAAGTTCCATAAGTGCCGCATTGCCATGCCCGACGTCTATCATTGTCACCCGGAGATCATCATGCCAGAAGCGGTTATAGAGCCAGTAGCAGCCATCGACGCTCAAAGCCGCAATAACCAGCAGTACAGCGATTGCTTCCGGTTTTTGTATAAAATTTTTGCCCGGCGCGTTGTTTTCCCCGCCCGGGACGTTATCTTTTTCTGCCGCCGTTTTTGATGAAACATATCTTAAATTTAAAATAGCCCAAAACAGGATATAAAAACAGCAAATCTCAAAATAACTGGGGGTTACGGTTTTTAAAGCCGCAAAAGGCAGGTCAGCAAAAAAATTAACCAAACCCATGGCCTGTGCCAGAACAAAAGCACCTGCCTTGAGGCACCCTAAAGCCACTGAACCGGTCAGCGGATATAAAAACACGGCCAGCAAACCCAGAGGAACCACCACAAAACCAATCACGGGGACAAAAATAAAGTTTGCAAGAAGTCCGACCAGGGAAATCTGGTTAAAGTAAAACATAACAATGGGCATGGTGCCGAGGATAGCAAAAAAAGAAGTCATGAAAAAGTAAAACAGATTTGTTTTAACGGTAAATCTTTTTGACTTTTTAATCCCGATTGAATCAGACCGCCATGGAATTTGCACTTGAGACAATCCGTACAGTATTGCAAGAACAGCGGTAAACGAAAGCTGGAATGAAATTGAAAAAAGCGACGGCGGATGAATAATAAGGATCAGCAGTGCCGCCACGGCAAGGGTGTTCATGGGGTCATGTTCTCTTTCAAATAAAAATGCCGCCAAAAACACGGTAACCATGATAACCGCTCTCTGGGTGGAAGGCGACATCCCTGAAAGCAGGCCGTATATAAATACGGGAATAACAGATAAGATTACCGCCCCCTTTTTCGTCCATGCATGCCACAACAAAAATTTAATATGAGAAAGGAGATACTTGAAAAATAAAAATGCACCGGTGGCCACAATACCGATATGAAGTCCTGAAATGGCCAGAAGATGACCGATCCCTGCGCGGTTAAATGCTTGTTTTAAATCGTTTGAAATTGAATTTCTGTCCCCGACGATCAATGCTTTTAATACATCCTGCTCCGTTCCCTGCCCTGTTTTGTCGATGAGATCAGAAATTTTCCTGCGGGTGTCTGCGATAATCATGCCGATCCCTGTCTCTGAATTTCTTTTGATCAGGGTAAGCTTTTTTGCTGAGACGTAGGCAGTTCCATATACTTTTCTAAAAGCCATATATCTCTTATAATTAAACCCTCCGGGGTTATTGAAATTTCTGATGGATTTTATCCTGCCGAAAAAAACAATCCGATCTCCAATTAAGAGTTTAGGGCCGTTCCCTGAAACAGTCAAGCGAATCCTTCCGCACACAGGAAAAGGCTTATTATTCCCATCAAGAGTCTCGGTACGCAGAATGAATTTTTGTCGATGGGAATATGTTGCAACAGGAGTGTCAATAACACCGGAAATTTTCCATGAATGAACATCCTTAAAGTGGATAATGTGATGGGAAGGAAATTTTGGAGCCATCCAGGATTGTATGGAGAGGTATCCCAGGGCAAAAAAAAGGACGATGGGGATAAAAATAACGTTCCTGTTTTTGTATAGGCAATAAAGGATCAAGCATAAAGATACAAAAGCGACAAGACAAGCGCAAACACCATGACCCGAAAATTGGGAACCTGCAGCAATGCCTGATATCATCGAAAACAGCAGGGGAACAACGGGGCGAAAGTAAATTTTATCTGTCATGTAACATTTTAGAGTAGGGTTTCAGCGAATGTCATCATCGCCTATGATCAGGTTCTGAGCGGTCATTTCCACGGGCATATCCAGCCCCAGCAAAGACAGAACTGTCGGCGCGATATCCGAAAGCTTGCCACGATCGAGAAGCTGCTTGCCCGGTGAATCGCCGGCCACGTATATCAACTCGACAGGATTGAGGGTATGGCTGGTCTTGGTTATGCTGGTCTGATAATCGATCATTTCCTCGGAGTTGCCGTGGTCGGCGGTGATAAGGATATGCGCATCAAGCTCGAGCAGATAATCGACAATCTTACCCACGCATTGGTCCACGATTTCGATTGCTTTAATCGCCGCATTCATGTCCCCGGTATGGCCAACCATGTCACCGTTAGCGTAATTTACAACAATAAACCGGTAAGGATTGTTCCGGAGACGACTCAGGAGTTCTTCTGTCACATTGTACGCCTCCATCTCCGGGTGACTGGCAAAGGTGGCCGGGTCAAAGCGGCTCGGAACTTCAACCTGGTCCTCGTTCCGGTATGGCGTTGTTGCTTTACCGTTAAAAAAGCTGGTTACGTGCCGGAACTTCTGCGTCTCGGCAATGCGCAGTTGACGCATGCCGGCATTTGAGATGACCTCGCCAAGCAGGTTCTCCATACCACCGCCTTCGTCCATGGCCCCCAGCATATAATCTGTAAATTCGTCCCAATAACGGGTCAGCCCCACGTAAGTCACCGCCCGCTTTGTTTTGAGTTTGCCCGGATAATTTGGATCGACAAATGCCATAGAGAGCTGGATGGCACGATCCTGGCGGTAATTCGTGTGCAGAATGGAATCGCCGTCCCTGATACCGTCATAGTCACCGATCACATAGCAAGGAATATATTCGTCGAACATCTCAACACCGTCCGGAGTTTTGTCCTCGTAATATGACTCTCTAACCGCAGTTTCTGCATCGGTGGATTTGCGACCTTCACAGGCAACAATACAATGATAGGCCATGTCGGTAAGTTTCCAGTTCCTGGAACGGTCCATGCCATAGTACCGGCCCATTACCGTACCAATGGAGCAGCCGCCAAGTTCCTCCATCACAATTTTAAGCTTTGCCAGGTATTCCATGCAGCTGCGGGGCGGGGTGTCGCGCCCGTCTAAAAAAGGATGAATGATGATTGGGCCTTTGGGATATTCTTGCCGCGCCCTGCGCATAATTTTGAAGAGATGTTCCTGGTGGGCGTGTACCCCCTCGTCCTGCAGCAGGCCAAAAAGGTGAAGACGGCTCTTGTGCTCCGTCCAATTGGCAACCAGCTTCTTCCAGTGCGCAACTTCAAAAAGCTCACCGGTGCGCAAGCCGTCATCGATTCGCTTGAGTTCCTGGATCACGATCCGTCCGGCCCCCATGTTGAGGTGGCCCACTTCAGACGAACCCTGATAGCCGTCCGGGAGTCCCACGGGCTCACCCGCACATTCCAGAAGTGTCCACGGATAATTGTCTTTGTATCTGTCTATATTCGGGGTTTTGGCCGCAATAACGGCGTTGCCTTCTTTTTTTTCACTATACCCCCACCCATCACGAATTAGCAGACATACAGGTCGCATGGCTGTTCCTTTCTTCAGATTTAATAACCCTTTTGTTATGTTAAACAAATCTACTTTAATCAGTAGTCTTGTTTTTTTTTCTTATACCGCTTTGTAAATAGCGTAATGAATGATCAGCAGCGAAATCATACACTGTTTGAATACATTAGGGATCGTTAAGATAGAACAGCGGTATTTTGTGTTCGTAATTAAAATGCGTTAAGCGAGTAGTCATATAACCTATTTATTTAAAGCCATATTTTCTGTTCTTTCTTTACGAACCCTTATGTATGAGTTTGTATGATGTAGTCGCTGATTATTCATGGAGCTATTGATTCGAAAAAACTCCCAGACCTCTCATTTTAATAAAGCCAAACGGCTACCCCGATTTATGCTTTTACCCGTTTAATGGCGGCTCCAAGTCGGGCAAACTTTTTCTCGATCGATTCATATCCGCGATCCAGGTGGTACACGCGATTAATTTCGGATGTACCTACAGCAGCCAGACCGGCCAGAATCAGTGAAGCGCTGGCCCTCAAATCCGTAGCCATCACCGGCGCCCCGGAGAGCGCCGGCACTCCTGTGATCATTGCGGTACTTCCCGATATTTTAATATCGGCCCCCATTCGTTTGAGCTCGCTGACATGGATAAAACGGTTCTCAAAAATGGTTTCGGAAATAACACTAACCCCCTCTGCAACCGACATCAGCACCATAAACTGAGCCTGCATGTCAGTGGGAAATCCCGGGTAAGGCAACGTTTTTAGATCAACACTTGCAATTTCATCAGATCCCTTAACCCGTATACTTTTATCCTCGACGGTTACTTGGGCGCCGCTGAGCCTCAGCTTGTGGATAACCGCTTCAAGATGGTCAGGTTCACAATTTAAAATAGTTACATCTCCTCTGGTCAGGGCTGCCGAAACCATAAAGGTGCCGGTTTCTATTCGGTCGGGTATTATGGAAACGGATACCGGTTTCAGGGTAGAGACTCCTTCAATAGTAATTACCGACGTGCCGGCCCCCTTTATCTTTGCGCCCATTTTTATCAAAACATCGGCAAGTGCAACGACCTCCGGCTCACGGGCCGCATTTTGCAGCACGGTAACCCCTTTGGCCAGAACAGCCGCCATCATAAGATTTTCTGTACCGGTTACGGTAGGTATGTCCAGATAAATTTCGTTCCCCTTAAGATGGTCAGCGGATGCTTCCACGTATCCGTGTTTCAATTCAATCACAGCGCCGAGTTGGGCAAGTCCTTTTAAATGCAGATTGATGGGCCGTGCGCCGATGGCACATCCTCCCGGCAGAGATACCCTGGCCTTTTTAAGCCTTGCCACAAGCGGGCCGAGAACCAGAATAGAGGCCCTCATTTTCCGGACCAGATCATAAGACGCCTCGTGATTGCACATACCGCCACCGTTTATTTTAACAATATCCCCATCTGATTCTATTTCGGCCCCAAGACTCGAAAGCAACAGTTTTGTGCTTTGTATGTCTTTCAGGTCCGGAACGTTGGAATACGTATTCCATCCATCCGTAAGCAATGAAGAAATAAGAATTGGAAGCGCGGCATTTTTTGCGCCACTTATCCGAACCTCTCCTTTTAGAGCACGTCCCCCTTGAATTACGATTTTATCCATATAAACCCCATACAAACAAAAAAGCGCTTCCCCGGTTTCATGATGAGGCAAGCGCTTTTAACCTTGAAAAAATTTGGCATCTTAATGGTGATGCTCGTCATTCCCCCTGCATGCGTCGATGGCGGCCTTGATAATACAGTAGGTCATGCCGATGCCTAAAATGGTGAGTGCGTACCAGAGACCACCCATGAAAACCACATGGCCCATATCCCAAATCCATTCAAAATTAAATGGAAACATAAATATTCCTCCTAACTTCTTTAAGCTTCAGCCGGCTTTAATTCCTGTTCTAAATCAACTGAAGGTTCAACCGCTTCCTCTTCTTCAGCCGGCAACGTTTCAATGGGATTCAGTTCCGACTCATCTGGAAATACCGGCAAATAACGGTGTGCCAGCCCTACCAGAATAATTCCATATGCCACCGGAAGTATTGTGGTGGCAATTTCCTGCCAGCTCGGGAAATACATTGCCCAATAATCAAAGCTCATCACCGGTACGGCCATGACCTGGAGCACCATTGCCCAACGATTAATACAAACTCCGACAACGGCCAGGATCACGGCAATCCAAAGGGCCACAGAATTTTTACGCCCTTT
Organism: uncultured Desulfobacteraceae bacterium; assembly: GCA_964492995.1. Classification (GTDB taxonomy): domain Bacteria; phylum Desulfobacterota; class Desulfobacteria; order Desulfobacterales; family UBA11574; genus S5133MH16. The sequence goes on from CAZBOB010000044.1 coordinate 10,940, forward strand.
TTTGGTAATTAAAATAGCTGCCGGAACAAAACCGCAGATTACAATTTCCAGAATCAGGAACCAGATTCCGTATAAGGGGTTATTGGAATAAAAATCCATCAGCGTTTGTCCCATGGAAGGCGCTGTAACGGTTAGCCACCACCAGGTATCTATAGTCTTTGCAATAATATAAGTCAGAATCATCCACCCTGAAATTTTGGCCAGAAGCTCGACGGCATCATCCTTGACAAGTTTTTTTCTGGTAACTGCTTCGGTGATTTTGGTTATCAGAAGTGTAAAACACGGCCCGCATGCTGCTGCCGACCAGGTAAAGAGAAAAAAGGTCCAGGGCCAGATAAAAAGTCCTTCCCGATAGGCAAACGGGCGCCCGAACAAAACACCGGCAACGCCTCCCAGGGATCCCTGGTGGAAAAAGGAGAGGAACACACCGGTTGCTGCAAATACCCCCATGATTTCATGCATGTTGTGGCTGAGATGATGAAAGAAAGGCACCCTGTCGATTTGTCGGTTCTCAAGAATAAGCGGAATAAATTCAATGGTCAGAACACCGAAGTAGCAGGAAAGGCAGAATGCCACTTCAGTCAGCATGGAGTGAACATTGGCATGCCAGAAAATAAACCAACCCCTAAGTGGCTGCCCGATATCATAGGCCAAAACAAGCAGTGCCGAGCTATAACAGATGAAGCCGATGAGAACCGCGTAGTTGATGATACTCTTCAGCTCATCCTTTCCAAAGATATATCTTAATAAACCGCTAAAAAAGGCGCCGCCGCCAACAGCAATAACCGTAAGGTCAGCCCAAATCCATATAGCAAAACCATAGTAATCGTTCATATTGGTCTGGTTGAGGCCCTTAATCCAGCAAAGCAGCATGGCATAAACGCCCCACAGAAGGACAGCACCGACCACACAGATGAACAGAATAAATTGCCACAATGGACAGCGTTTTACTCCTCTGGGTATTAATGCAGAATCCATATGTTATGTACTCCTTGAATATATCATTTTTACTTTTTAACCCTGGTGCACCGTCTTTTTAATTTTAGCCTCGTTTTCAAGATAATTATCACCGGCCCGCCTGACCCACTCTCGGCTCGAAAGATAGTAGACCTTGGGGTTGGTACCCAGCCTTTCCAGCAACCGGAATGCATTGGGATTGGTCGGCCGACCGTGGTGTTTAGGGTCGGGTTTGACCATCCGGTATACGGCATGATTCGGATTATTCAGATCGCCGAATGTAATGGCGCCGGCAGGACATGCCTGGGTGCAAGCCGTTTGATATTCATCCTCTTTGAGTTCGCGCCTCCCTTCCATGAATGCCTTTTCCTTTGCCAGCTGGTACCTGTGGAAGCAGAAGCTGCATTTTTCAACAACGCCTCGCATGCGGGGGGATACATTGGGACTTAAGTATTTTTCCATACCGTCCGGCCAGACCGGATCCCACCAGTTAAAATAGCGAGCTTTATACGGGCAAGAAGCCATACAGTACCGGCATCCAAAACAGCGAGTATAAACCTGGCTGACAATTCCGGTTTCACTGTTGTAGTCCGTGGCAACCGCCGGGCAAACGGATACACACGGTGGATGCCCTTCATGTTGCCCTTCACAATGCATGCACGGTCTCGGGAGATAGCATATATCCGTATTTGGAAACGGTTTCCCGTTGGTCAACTTGTAGACACGCAGCCATGTTATGCTAAGAAGTTTGTTCGACTCATCCTTCCTAAAGGGCACGTTATTTTCAGCCATGCAGGCAACCATGCAACTGCCACAACCGGTACATTTATCCAGGTCTATCACCATTCCATATTTTTTGGCTTTCTTGTGTTTCATTAGTACCTCTTTGGATTGACGATTATTGATAAAATGATGAATCAAAACATTTTCAATAGTCAATCTTCAATAGTCAATATAATCATGCTTTGGCCAGTTTGACCCTGATTCCCCAGGCAGCATCCAAACCCGAAACAGGATCTTCAACCGGACCGATGAGTTCATTAAAATTTATTCCCTTACCCGCCAGGTATTCGTCGTATGCCGTATGACCCAGTCCTCTGGGCAGGGCAACAATCCCGGGCATAATACCGTCATAAAGATGTACTTTGACTTTTGTTTTGCCGACAGGCGTGCTTAACATTGCAATCTGCCCCTCGCTCAAGCCCTGCTCCCCGGCTGTTTTCGGATTAAGCTCAATAAAAACATCCGTGCCTTTGAGAACCGTATCATCAACCGTTTTAATAACAAACGGCGGATCACCGATGACATCGTTGGCCAATCTGATGGAATCATATGGGATAAGTAAAAGAGGATAATTCGTTTTGTCCCCTTCAATTCTAACCGGTTTGAATTGCTTCATAAATCCGGTTTCTTTCCGTGCAAATTCGAATTTCCCGGAAACCGTATCAAATGATTCTTCACGGGGCTGAGTCACAAAATCAGGATAAGACCAGAATCCTTTTTCAATCATGACCTGCCACTTATAGCCCAGCGTTTCTTTAAGACATGCATCATAACTGTCCCATGCAAAAGAGTCCCCTATAGATCCTCCCAAAGCTTTTGCTATCAGAATTATGACATCTCCGGTATGTTTGGTATTAAACTGGGGCTCGACCACCGGCCTTGAAAGGCCGATAACAGGCTTGGGCATTCCTGCCGGCGTGGGTATATCTTCATAGCGTTCAAGATAGTTATGGTTCGGAAGGATCAGATCAGCGTTATAAGCCGTTTCATCCATATAAGAAGAAAAACTTACGATAAACGGAACCTTGTCAAAAGCCTTTTTCACAGTTTTGCTGTCAGACATTGTATATAAAGGATTGGCGCCGGCGACAAAAAGTGTTTCCAGAGGATATTTCTTTCCTGAGTTGATGGCTTCGGGGAGACGGTTCAACAGGTACCGGGAAAATGGATACTTTTTACTCCCGGCGTCATCCAATCGATCTTTTTGCATTCCGGCTGCTGCCTTGGCATCCATCTCAACTTCAGGCCAGTTGATATAATCAGGTTCTGCAACAGCAAAGATCCCTCCGTGTTTGTTGATATTACCGACAAGAGCGTTTAATGCATGCACAGCCGTGCATTCATTAAGACTTCCCGGTGTGGTTCCCTGACCACGGCCGCAAATTGCCAGGGGTTTTGAGGCGCGGGCAAAGCTAAGGGCAAGAGCGATGATTGTTGTACTGTCGATTCCTGTAATTGTTGCAACGCTATCCGGACCGTATTTATCGAGTACAAAACGCTTCCAATCGCCAAATCCTGAAGAATAATTATCAATAAAATTGTAATTATATAATGATTCCGAGATAATTACATGGGCAATTCCCAGGGCAAGAGCCGCTTCGGTCCCGGGATTGATGGGAATCCATTTATCTGACTTGGCTGCGGTATTGGACAGGCGGGGTTCGATCTGAATCACTTTGACGCCGGTATCGCGCCAAACGCTGTTGGCCCTGAACATCCGCACCGGTGATCCCCATCCATCCACGATCCCGCTTCCAAAGCTTAAGATAAAATTAGCGTTTTCAAAATCGAATCCGGGCAATGCCTGAGCACCCTGCATCAGGTGAAGGGCAAGTTCATAGGAATCGATAATTGATGGTGTGCGTATCAAATTGGGAGAACCGTATACGGTCAGAAATCTTTCAAATAACCGGGGCACCGTCCCGCGATCTGAACCTGAAATAAAGCCGACCGTGTGAGATTGACCTTTTTCTCTTAAGTCACCGAGGGTTTCCGCAACCTCTGATACGGCATCTTTCCATGAGATTTTTTCCCATCTTCCCTGGCCTCTTTTCCCCACTCTTTTCAAAGGTGTCTGGACTCTCGTGGGGCCGTATAGAAGCTGAAGGCCTGACAGTCCCAGAATGCACAACCCACCGTTATTTATAGGATGCCCTTTCATTCCTTCAATTTTAACCGCCCGATCATCGATTTTGCGGACAGTAATACCGCAACCGCCGGGACAGAGGGTACAGGAAGAATTGACATAACTGGCTTCACCATCCTCCGGAACAGGAGTCCACGGCCACATTTGTGTCCATATGGAGCTGTCATCCATCAATTTCCATGGCAATGGTGAAAGGGCTGTGCCCGCCGCACCACCGAGTAAAAACGACAGAAAACTTCTTCTACCAATCTTCATCTATTTTACCTCTTTAGATAGAGTCAAAAACTCAATTAGCATTCTCTTTTTAAAAAAAATATTCAATTATTTATGGCATACAAAACAGGCGCCTCTTTCTGTCTGAACACTACTCCCCTTTTCGGACATGGATGTTCCCGGAGAAACCAGGTCAACAAGATGGTCGATCAGCCGCTTTGTGGGAGTTTTAACCCCTGTTCTTTCAATGTTGGCGGTCGTTTTACGATGGCATTCAGCACAGTCGTCCATTTTCATCCGGTCCCACGTATTCTTTTTGAAACCGGCTATGCTTTTTCCCCAGATATCACGACTGTAACCGGTAACCCGGTTTTCTTCATAAATTTTTAAACTTTCTGATTCCCCAATATGGCCGTGACAGGTGACGCAGTCCATTCCGGCAACTTTGACGTGGGCGACATGGGAAAAGAATACACAATCAGGCTGCCGTGAGTATACCAACCAAGGAACCTCTCTTCCTTTGGAGACATACTCCTCAAAGAACTTGATTTCATCCGGGCTATCTCCCAGGATGTCTTCATGGCAGTCAATGCACTGGTCAAGTTTCGGAACCCCGGAATAGGTGCCGTCCTCTCGAAAGAAATGGCAACTTTCACACCCGTCTTCAACTTCAGCCATATGCAGTACATGGTTAAAATCGATCGGCTGTTTTTTCTTCGAGTAAAGCAGCTTGGGGAAAATGATCCATCCCAAAATAATACTTGCAAACAGTCCGACAATAAAAAACAGGATAATCAGCCCCGCAGATCCCTTATCCTGTTCTTTTGTATTTATTTCCGGGGACGATGTTGCACCACCCTCGCCGCCGGCATCTTCCATAATTTCTTTTGCATTATTATCCAAAGCACTCATAGAATCTCCGTTGTTAAAATGAACTTTCATTCCTGGATGGTGAAATAACTTGCGGCTTTGTATCTGCAAATCTATTTTTTGTCAAGGAAAAATTATTCTCCCATTGCTCAATAAACCTGCAAATAATCGGTTATGACAACCCATAAAGCGAAAGATAAAAATGAAGAAACATGTGTATGTCAGGGATAGGGGCTATGGATGAAAACGACTTGATAAGATCACATATTTTCGGCCACTGAAACCGTCCTGTCACCGAGAATATTAACATAACTTCCCATTTCATTATCGTACCAGCCGTATATTACCGCCTGTGTTATCGGTACTCTGATCGTTACATCTTTCAATGATCCTAAAATTTCTTTTTCCAATCCCGGTACTTTTCCCAGGTCAACGGTCTGATCGGCAGTACGGGTATGGGTTTCATGGCCCTCAATCACGGCAGCAGCCCTCGGCAAACCAATGATATCCCCCGAAACATTCTGTTTTTCAGAATAGTGGAGGTAACCATAAGGATCATGGGATGCCGCCTGCCGATATATATCGTTGAGCAACTCCCTGCTTGTGGGTTCACCGGACAGTTCCTCCTGTAAATTCAGCACCAGTATAATCAGAGAACCTGTGGAGATTGGCACTCTTACAGATTCCGCAATGAATCCGATCTCTTCCATTTCCGGAATTACAAGTCTAAGGGCATTGGCAGCACCTGTGGTTGTAAGGATAATGTTGTTCATAATGCTCCTGTTTTTCCTCAGATCGGGTGCTCCTGTTTTTGGAAGCCGGTCCAATACCTGCTGTGATCCGGTGACGGCATGTACGGTTGCCATGGAAGCAGAAAGTATCTTCTTAGGACCCAAAGAATTGAGAATGGGTTTTATCATATGAGCCAGACAGGTGGTGGTGCAGGATGCATTGGAAATAATTTTATGGCGCCTGGGGTCATAAACATTGTCATTGATACCCATGACCGTGGTTACCACATCATCCGGCATGGGTTTGCCTTTGTCTTTTATCTTAAAGGGCGCCGAGACAATCACTTTTTCGGCCCCTGCTTCAAGATGGCCGCGCGCAGCCCCTTTTGGATGATCCGGAGGAAGGGTCGGATCAAGAAATTGTCCGGTTGTATCGACAACAAGTTTTACGCCATATTCTCTCCAGTTTATTTCAGCCGGATTCCTAAATGACCTTAAAAAACGAACCCTGACACCGTCAATAGTCATGGAGCCGCTTTTTTCATCCAGAGCACTGATGAGCGGCTCTGCTTTTTGGCCATACAAAAACCCGCGGAGCAAACCGTAGGTTGAATCCCTTTCCACATAATGGGCAATATCTTCCAGCGATGTTCCGGCTTCACGTCCGATATTAACGATAATTTCACTAAAATATTTTCGTGCCACATGGTGCCAGACATAAAGCTTGCCGATTCTGCCAAATCCGTTTATACCGAGTTTTATTCCGCTATTAGTTTCGGTTTTCATGTCCATATCCCCTTTATTTTCAATAAACTACAGAATTTCATAGACGTACGCTTAGTTAGGCTCCTTTTACCTTTATTAAGTCTTGATAAACCGACCCTTCACGGCCGTCAATACTGATATGGTCCCCGGATTTAAGAACCACTTTGTTAAATTGACAGCTTTTTTCCTTTTCCTTGCAGATAAGATTGCCACATCCCACGATACACGTTTTGCCAAGCCGGTAGGCCACAACAGCAGCATGAGAGGTTACGCCGCCCCGGGCCGTAAGAAGGCCGTCCGCCGCATATATTTCCCTGATGTCATCAGGAACGGTATCATTCCTTACAAGAACTAAATATGTTTCAGGTTCTATGGTTCTCCATTGATCGATTTCTTTGAGATCAAAAACGATCCTCCCGCTCATTGCTCCGCCGCTGACCCCGATACCATGCCCTAATAATTTATCCTCCGTAATATCTCTAAGGTCAAAGGTTAAAACTTTCTTTCTTTCTCGAATGGCCATATCCCGGCACTGCAGCAAGTATAAATCTTCAATACCGGGACTCTCAAAAGTAAACTCCATTTCCTGAGGGCTCCATCCCTTCATGTGAATCAACTCATTCGCCCATTCTTTTAACGCGTTATAAATTTCAGGGAAATGGGTTTCAAGGGTTATATCGGTTTCTCTCATTTCGATATCCTGCTGTATAATAGATATTGGCAGGGTATTCACGAGACCGGAAGCCACATCCTCGCCCTGATTTCCGATAGTAAAATCACCCCACAGCCTCAAACTGTCCTCCGACCATCTGGGATTATGAGTAAAAATGACACCGGCGCCTGATTGTCTGGAAATATTTCCATAAACCATTTCTTGAACCGTAGCGGCTGTGCCCCAGTCATCGGATATCCCTATGATCTTACGGTAGGTTCTTGCTTTGGAAGAGTGCCAGGAACCGAAAACTTTTTTAATCGTTAAGTAAAGCTGTTCAAAAGGATCATCAATAATATCAATCCCTGAATTCTTAATCATACTCTTATAGGTCATTGCTACTTTCCGCATCTGCATACCGGCAAATTCTCTTTTAAACCCGATACCCGCCCTTCGCTTCATTTCGCTGATAATTGCATCAAAATCATCCCTTTCCAAGCCAAAAGCCATGCCGTAACATTGCAGAAACCGTCGATAGCTATCCCAGGCAAACCAGGCATTACCGGTACGCTCTGCAATTCCGGCTGCAATTTCTTCATTCATCCCGACATCAAGAAACGTATCCATCATTCCGGGTTGTGAAATGGACGATCCGCTTCTTACGGAAAAGAGAAGGGGATTTTTTGAGTTGCCAAAGGTTTTGCCGGTCTGCTTTTCAAGATCAGAGATATGCTTCACCAATTGTTCCCTGAAATGCTGCTCTGCCGGCGGATAACTGTCAAGGATCTCTCTACATCGGAACGCTTCAGTTGTAATAATAAAACCCGGAGGTACCGGCAGGCCGTAATTATTCAGCCTGACCAGGTTCAACCCTTTATTGCCCAGATAAATAATTCCGGAAACCCGATTAGAAATGTTGTTAATAGACGTCATCGCCTTTTCAGGATCATAAAGGAGAAGTTGATGGAGTTTATCTTTGGGCAGTTTGTTAGATTGCTGAAAAAGGGTGTTTAAGATTCGGCTTAAAAACAGATCCAGCTGCTGGAGACTCAATGAAAAGGCTATCCGCTCCCGGAAAAAAATTTCCGAGATCCTGTGTTTCAGCTTTTCGTGTTCAATCGTACCGCTCTGTGGAAGGTATTTCGACAGAATCTGATCAAAAGATATCTGAGATAAAATCCGTGCAAGATTTTCTCCATGAATATTATTAAAATAGTCATTGATGATATTTCTTACCGCCTGGGCGAATCCCTTAAAAATATCAAGGTACTGGGTAAAAGTGAAGCCTCTGGCTTCCAGTGAATGGGCCAACATGTCAAGCTGACGTTCAATTTCAACCGATGGGATTCCATCGAGCTGTAATGCTTTGAAAAACAAGTTTAATCGGTCGTAAATCTGAAAAAAGGTGGCTTTTGTTATCAGGCTGAGATCAATATTTTCGACAAGTTCTTCAAAAAGAACATTGACCAGAGATTCTATTCGAAATGTAAGTCCCAGGGCGTCAAATTTCATTTCTCTGTAACTTCCGTACATGGACGGAATATCTATGGTAATATGTCTTTTTTTATAAATGTCTTCCTTGATTTCAAATGTCTGATCTGAAAGAATCATATTTTTTAATTCTTCCAGATAATCGAGCATTCCATAAATCTTTTTATTTAAATCAGACTCTTTGAGGGCATCATTCAGTCTGTTCAAATCGGGAAAGGCTTCTGACCTGAGCTGGGCAAGATAATTATCCATTTCGATAAAATCGAGGTTGTATTTCTGGTTCAAAAGCTTGTAAAAGGTTATGGCAAGTTCCACCCTCCTGGAATCTTGCTCTGATACGCCGGATACTCCTTGGACAAGACCTCCTATTTCATCTTCTTTAAGTGTGACAAGGCCATCGGGTATAGAAACTCCGTTTTCCTTTAAATGTAATATTGCCCCGTGAACCCCATCGATATATGGCCCCTGGGTATCGATTTCTTCGTAAATATTTGGTGGAACAAAGGGCCTTAAAGGACTTTTTTCTTTTGTTTCCCAAAAATTAAGGGTTGCTTCCATAAGATCGATGATCCGGTTACTGCTTTCCACATGGCTCTGCTTGCGCAAAAAATATATAAGCGGATCTTTTCGACGGCATATTTCATCAATTTCTGTAGATATATCCCTGAGCTTTCCTTCGGCGCCGATATCGTTAAAGTATACGGGAAAAAGTCTGCAAAGCTGCTTGGCCAGGTTATAAACCGGTCCAATACCGCTGTTTAATAACCGGGTAATATCCCGGGGAAAAAGGTCTATATCCTTAATAAATACCCCGCAGACGGAAAGATGGATGATAAGGTATGAAAGAAGCCGGGTTGACCACATGGGATTTAGCTCAATCAGCTCAAGCCATGTCCTTATATTGAGAATATGAGCGGTATTAAACTCTATTTGCCAGTCGTTTCCCACACCTTTGATCATGGGTGACTGAAAGCCTAGATCGATTACGTAATCGATAAAAAACGCGACAAGGTCGCTGTCATCCGTTTTATAAACCCCTTTTCCCATATTCAAAATACAGTTCAATGCGGTTGCCGGGTATTTACCGGCTCTGGTCTTTAATATGGAAAAGGTTTTGTGGATCAGGCTTCCGATATTCAAATTGCTCTCATGGGCAATGAGCCAGCTCAATGTTCTGTTGATATCCCGTAACGCCTCCTCATGGATCATCGACAGTCCGGAAATATTCATTATATGGAAAAGAAAAATAAGCTTCCACCGGTTGCCCCGAACGGTTTTAGCGCTTTCATCCAAAAGACTCTGAGGAATTTTCCGGTACGCTTCTACAAACTGATCGTAACCGGGAAGCATTAATAGTCTTTTCAGAACATCTTCGGATTCAATGTTTTTGGACTGAGCGATCTTTTCAAGTCTGCTTTTATACTGGTTGATCTGTTTGTGGGATATAATCTTAAAAAATTTCTTTAAATTTTCCCGGTTATCAATTTTATCGGCCTCTTGTTCAAACCAGGTCCAAGGGTCTTTTTCAGTTAGCCAGTATCGATAGATATGATCGAAATATTTTATGAGAAGATGATTGACGGCCTTATAACCCTCTGCAATTTCAGATGAATAATTTAAAAGCGCATCCGCCAGTTTCCTTATTTGATAAAAACTTTTAACAAACAAAAAAAAATCATCCCCATCATACGCTCTAATACGATTAAATGAGCCATCGATCGACAGCTTGAATCTTTTAAAGTCGGAGCCGGATTCCTTTATGATTTTTTGAATAAAAAGTAGAAAGTTGTCCACAGCATCGGCCCTAACGTCCATATCGCTTTTTGATTCAATTGCGCGTATAAAAATATCCAATAAAAGCTCTGTGGCTTCAGGTCCCTTTGGGTGGCTCTTTAAAAGATGAAAATAATCGAGGGAATAAACTCTCGCTTCATGCACAATAAACGTCCAGTTTTTATAAGGATGCGAGAGTTCTTTAAGCAAGGTGTTCAATCCTTCCAAGATGCCGTAATATTTAGACATCACCTCTTGCAGGATTGAATATTTTTCATCGATGGTGACATCGACATGGTAGTCTGCTATATTAACCTCAAGTGCTTTCGATTGTATCATCAAACTCCCCTAATAATTGAAGATTTTTGATTGAAAATTTTTGATTGAAAATTAAAAATTAAATGTCCGGTGAATTACCTTAAATAATCGTCAACCTTCGATTTTGAATATTACCAGATCCAGTGTTTTTTTTCAAGAGAACAAGTTAGTTCGCTTCGCTCATCCCGCTATATAGCGGGAGAATGATGGAATATTGGAACACTGGAATATTGGGTTCTGGGAAAATGGAAAATTGGGTTATTGTAAAATTCCTCTTCACGGGAATTAAACAGAGGAATATCATCTTTTTAAAATCAGCATTCCAATATTCCATTATTCCATGTCCGAGTTGAAAATATAATTCTAAAAAAGAGCTTTATTTTCAATAAATTGTAGAATTCCCGAGACGTTAGTTAGTTGCTCTTCGGCTCTCAGGACTCACGCCCCGGAGAGTTCGGAAAGTATATAACTCAAAAATGACAATAAATTTCAACACCCAATTGATAATTTTCAATCTTCAATCGACAATAGTCAATAAAAAAAGCCCCTCCAAAATGGAGAGGCTTTTTTGCAAGTTATTTGTAAAATTAATAATCAGAGTTCAAGCCATGAATCCGAGTAAAGAGACCTCCCGAGGATTACATTGGTAGTTTTAGCAAAATCCTGCATCTCTTTTGAAAGGCTCTCCATATCCGGTTCATCACCGTCAATGATACCATAAATCAAATCCACGATATCCTGGCGCTCGCCCCTGGCGATCGCTATCGTCAAATCGTCAAGCGGATCGGCAATCACCGACTCCATACCGTATTTCTGGAGCATTACCGTGAAAGTCTGATTTAGAATCGGCCGCAGATGATCAGGCGCTCCGTTAGATACGTTCGATACCCCGCAGGTACTCCTGGCGCCCGGGGCGATATCCTGAAGCATCCCGTTAAATTCCATCAGGCTGATGGCCTGGGGCTGCTGGATATTAACCGGAGTTACGATCCCGTCCACCCAAATTTTTTCATTTGGGATGCCGGCTTCATTTGCAAAATATAAAAGTTCAACTGCCAGGGCCGCACGTTCATTTTCATCCCGCGGCAGACCTTCAGGACCCCACAAAAGAGCAACGAAATCCGCATTGTATTCAACAGCCAAAGGAACCATTTTTTCATATCGCTCAGGTCTGCACATAATGGAATTGATAATGGGAGTCAGCTTGCAGACTTTTAGCCCGGCCTCAATGGCAGCAATATTGGATGTGTCCAGAACCAGTGGAATATCGTCAACCACCTCCTGAATCGTTTCAACCACCCAGGGCATCAACTCGTGGCCGTCTTTTTTGGCCGGACCGAGATTGATGTCGATGTAATCCATCCCTTTTTCTTTTTGAAAAAGGGCTTCCTCCTGAATCGGCTTGGGATCACGCTCCTTGAATGCCTTGCCGATCTTTCTACCTATTACATTTAAACTCTCACCTAAAAGTAACATACACCCTCCCTTCTTTATCGGTAACCGCCTGTTGTTACCGGGGCATGACCCCGCCAATCGAAGTTTTTACAATTAATTAAATGCGTTGTTCGAGACTTCAATTTTCCCTTTGCACCCGGAATAATGGAATGTTGAGTATTAAATAAATTTACTAATTTAATAATTTTCCTGTCAAGAGGAATATTGCCGCTTGATTCTGCTAAATTCCCTCCACGGGAATCCTGATTCTCGCGTTGAGTAGGCAATCGTATAACAAAAAGGGGCAAATAGTATTTGACAGCAACCGTGTAAGCAGGATGGACAATAGTCTGTCCATCCTGCTTATGCCATCATTATTTTGATTTGAGAAATGCCGGAATATGGGCGGCTTCTCTGGGTCCTACGGTAATGGTCCAGCCCGGCAGTTCCTCCTCAGCATCACCGGCAATGGCGGCGGCATAACCGGGTATAATCAGTTCCGTATGCTTGACTTTATCCATAATGCCGCATTTTTTGACGAACATGCCCACATCATCACCTGAAAATTTGCCGGCAGACCAGGCTGTCAGTACGGACAGACCTTCGGTATCTTTGATGAGCAGCCAGGAAGGCACCTTGCTCCCTTCAATTTCACCGCATACGATAAAGTATGTCAGGGCAAAATTGGTGGTCACCAGGACCGGAGAATTTTCATCGGGTTCGCCGATTTCATAGATACCCTCTGTCACGGTCATGGGTCTCTGGGGATCGGTGAAGATATTCAGCCGTTCAACCAGTAGGGCAAAAAGGCTGCCGCCCCAAAAATCGGATAGAATCGTAATACCTCCGTACTTGGCGATAAACATTGCAGCGATCAAGGTTTCCATATCCAGGTTTGAAGCCATCTCACACGGGAATGTAATGGTGGGAAAACCCAAAGCCCGGTTCCCTGACTTGAGCGCTTCGCGGCGGATGACCACCTGGTCCTGGAATGCCTGCTTGATCTCTCTGGAACCCGAATCGATGACAAGATCTTTGAGCCCCATTTCAGTCAATTTAGTTGTCAAAGGAATAACTCCTTCAACAGAATCGGCCTTTACCGCCAGGGGCAGGCCGTTATCCTTGGCTATGGCGCCAAAATCATCGATATTGCCTTCGGTTGCCGCATAGATCAAAGGCCGCTTGAATTTACAGGCCTCGACACCTGCCGTCATCACTCCTGCATCTTCCGACATCAAAACCAGGTTAAATTCCGAGGTTTCCGCAATGGTTTTGGCCACGTTGGCAAAAGCATCTTTATCGCCGTTTACATCCTTTACGGCCACAAGCTCGGGCCTGAGATTGAAGCCTACCCTTTCGAACTGAAAAGCGTTCCATGCTTTCAGCTTGCCTTCGAGGTCGGATTGGGCGATGTCAGAACCCACCAGGGCTCCCACCGGAGTCGGGCTAAAAAAAGTTTTTTCATGACGATACATAACGGTCTCACCGCCGGCCTTAGTCTTTCTGACCCCTTTCCCAAGAGCAACAGGACGGATGGGCGGCGCCGAAGCCTCGGCAAGCTGTTCCCTTGCCTCGTCAGATACATACGGGCAATCGTCGAGTTCAGCCTTGCCCGATGCCAGGTTCATGGCAAATGCAAGGCATGTGGGAACACCGCATTCCTTGCAGTTGGTCTTTGGCAGAAGTTTGAAAATCTGAATACCGGTTAATGCCATTTTTATCTCCTTATTCTAATTCACACGTTTCGGTTTTAAGTATTAACTTCTTAAATTTTGCCACTAAGACACCAAGGCACTAAGAAAAAATAATAAATATATCCTTATGTGCCTTTGTGCCAAAAAAATTATTCAGATAATTAAGTGTGAAGTGCCTAAAGTTAAGGAATACTGGCAATTTATAAAAGACGGAGCAAGGCGACTCCTTAATTTTAGTTCACTTCAAACTTTAGTTCAGTTGTAATTTTCCGGTTTATCCGGGTTAAGTTTTAGGATTAAAGGAGCGGGACCTGATCCCGCTCCAGTTGCTCTGAATAACTTATTACTACATAATCGGATCCATTGTTAGGGCCGGATGACCGACTTTTTCGAGGAAAGGCAGAATCTCTTCCTCGGTGACTCCCACGGTCTCGTCGGCGATTTTATCAATCAGGTCAGCTAAACCGAGTTCTTCACCACGACTGATAAGACGCTCTTTGATCTCTTCCTTGAGATCCTTGGGCATCCAGACCATGCGAAAGATTCCACCGTCGCCGGTTATGAACTTTCGCTGGGTAATATTGTACTTGGAATGGCCCACAAAACCGGGTGAAGATTGTCCGCCGCCCATGACACCGGCCAGTGTGGTAAATTTCATGCCGCAGGGGGTCTCACCAACATACTCCCTGCTAACCGTCATGACGCCGTTGCAGGATGGGAGCAAAGCAGCAATGCATTCGCAGCACCCGCAGGTGGTCATGGGATCATGAATAATGGAGTAAAAGTTGTAATGGGTGAAGTTGCCCCTGGAGGCCTTGTAGACAAAATCATTGACACCTTTCCACTGGCCCAGAACAGGATCGAGACACTCCCCCTTTTCGATGGGCTGGTTCGGTCCGGTGGGGTTGATCTCAAAAGACGCTTTGCAGTCCATCCAGTTGTATGCGCCGCAAAGACCGGTTCTTTCGGGACTTACCGTACAAACATGGTTGGGCGCAAAAGACTGGCACAGGGTGCAGGAGTAAAAAATCTCCTCTCCCTCATCCGTCATATCCTCAACCCGTTCATCCCGCCTCTTGTAGTCTTCTTTGGCCCCTTTGGTCAATGCATCAACATCCTTTTTCTTTGTGTACAGGGTAACCTGGACCTTGTCGAGGATATTGCTGAAATCCTGGTGGAATTTGGCATGCAGGACAACGCCAATATCCCTTAAAGTAAATCCCTTTTCCACGGCTGCCTTGCTTATGCGATACCAGGAGATATCCCGCTGGCCGATATGCATGACCCCCTGGATATAGTTGACCAGGTGGTGAATTTGGCGTTCTATAATCGGCTCAAAATCTTCCTGGAACTCACGGCCGGCGATCTGAACAAAAACGCCCATCGGGAAGGTGTCACCTTCTTTAAGATCAGTAATATCAGGACCGATGATTTCGATCTTACCGTCATCGATTTCCTTCATCTCGGCCATCTTGCAGAGCTCTGTACACGGTGCCTTGCCGCCGCCGCACTGAGCATACAGGTCCTTGCCTCTGACCCGCTCACCTTCAAATGCCGGGCCGAATGCACATGGTATATCGATTTCGGTGACATGGACCTTGAGGCCACGTACCTCAACTGACTTCTGGCAGATCTCATCATGGGGTACATTGGCCACCACATGTTCGTATGTGCATATGCCTGTGGGCAGAATCTCGGGAATGTCGGTATCAGCCAGGGTCGGGAAACCCCAGTTCACACACCCGGCCGCAGCACAAGCCCAGTGGGTTCCCACATCACCTAACGCATTGACAAATGCAAAGATCCGCTCCTTGTTATACAAAAGAATCTTTTTATAGTCGCCGGGTGTAATATTTTGAAATATCAGGGGCACCCGGTTGGCAAACCCCAAGGCAAATACAGCCGATGAAATATCCGGGCCAAAAGGCACGATTCGTGTGCCCCATCCGATTGTAACGTCGGCTTCAATGAGCTGATCGATGACCGATGTCCCATTGTGGCTGGCGGCACAGAAAATATACAGGTTTTTCAACTGGTAGTCTTCGACAATCATCTTGGCGATTTCAGGGCTGGGGGCTGCGCCCACAATGGCTGCAAAGCCGGGCGCTGAGCCGTCCACAAATTCAACACCTCTCTTTCGCAGAATAACATCGTCCGCAGGCCCTGTCCAGATCTTGCCTCCCTCTATATCCGGATCTTCATGGGGATAATAAAAATCAGGATCTGTGACAGTGCGGATGCCCTCTTTGATTTCATACGAGATAATCGCGGCCATGCCGGCATCCAGAAGGGGGCCCAGGTAAGGCAGATGATTTACCCTTTTTATATGGGGCGGAAGAAGCTCGCGAGCCCTTTCCATGGGTAATTGCAAATCTTCCAGGGTCTCAACCTTGTGACCCAAAAGAGAATAGATCACCGGCAGATAGTAGCCCGTGTTGGGAAACTCTACCCTGGTATCTGCATTGTAGGCCGCAAGAGCATTTCTCAAATCCCCTTCAACCTCTGAAACAACATTGTAGCCGCCCTGAATGGCAGCAAATGCTACTAATTTCGACATACTTTCCTCCTTCGTTGAGGATTTATTTTAACCTCAGTTATGATAATGCAATATATTATGCCTCAAGTGCCTGGCGATCCGCCATATCCATGAGCACCCTTTCCCTGGCCTTGTCGATTCCGAGTTCCTTGCGTTTTTTGTCGATATGGGCAATCATCAATTGAGCATGTTTGATCGGATCCGGCTCAATATCCCACATACCGCCGTAAATATTTTCCAGCTCCTTGCAAATATAATCATGGAACACCGGAGCGCCGGAAGTGGGCAGGGTAACGCCAAAAACCGTGTACACACCGGATACCACAAAATAATGGCCAATGCTGATAGCCTTTTCACTCATCCACTCGGGCGCGCTTCCGGCCGCGGGCAGATCGGAAATGTCATTTCCAAGTCCGCCGGCCTTTACCACTTCGGTGGCAGCCAGCAGGATGCGGCTGTTGTCAACACAGGAGCCCAGGTGGAGAACCGGCGGGATACCCACGGTCTCACAAACTTCGGCCAGACCCGG
>CAZBOB010000045.1:0-27320 GCA_964492995.1 uncultured Desulfobacteraceae bacterium
GTTACAATTAATTGTAAATATATTATATAAGCTTAATTGCAGGTTTTAGGTATAACAAAAGGCTGTCCGACAATGTCAAAAGCCGGGGCGAGGCCTAAGTATTGCTGGCAGCGGGTCATGTACTGTCCTTCTTCAAGAAGGATGATGTCATCGGATTCATCGGATTCGGTGTTTTCGGCTTCATCCGAGCCCGTACCGAACAGCACGCCGCAAATATCGGTGAGAAGGTAGCGGTTGTGCAGTTTTTCTCCTCCTTCCTTCTGGGCCCACACTACCATCTTTATTTGCATACCGGAGGGAATTAATTCCGGTAGCTTTCTTTGACAGGCGGATACCAGTTTCTGATACTCAATCGTTTCATCATCCGGGTCGCGTTCATCGCCTCTTTCCCAATTTTCAAAACACCGGTCGATTGAAGTGTGCCATTCAACCTGTATCCGATCAGGGCCGCAAACATTTTCGCTGCATTTGCTAAGGATGGTACTAAATGTTTGTCTAAATCTCAGTTTTGATGGATCGAAGTAGGGGTCGATAATCACGGCACGCCTGCACAAACGCACTAACTGAGAAACCTCGGCTGCAATACTATCGGCTGTTCGTTGTGTTGGGTTTCGCTCAGGAATATTCCAAAGTTCATGCCCCTCTTGAGCGAGTTTTTTTGCAGGAATTACAAAATCTCGTTCTCTTGGATTCTCTGTAGCAACTATTGCATGAAAATGGCGTTCATTGTGTTCAGCCTCGGCTCTTTGCAACCAGTCGGGGGTTTCTGGAAATGTGCTGTACCTTCTGACCGCATTTTGCCAAAGGAACGGGATCAATGCCGTCATGCGCATCTGTGCATTCTGGTTGTCTGCCTCAGGGCTTTCGGAAAACGCCTGCCAGACAAGTTTTTTCCAGTTTTTGGGATAACCGGATATTACCCGGCGAAATCTAATACCGAACTTTTCATCGAAAAAGAGATATTCGCGCCGGTCATGCCAGCAAGCCACCAATTCAGGCTCCAAGGCGTACTCGTAGATCATAGTTAAAAGAGCTCCCCCGCCCGTTCGCTGAAAAAGCCTCTGGGCCAGCGATCAATGAATTCGCCATCTTCACTGACGCGAATGGAAAACAAAGAAACGCCCGTTCCATCCTGTTCAACGTAGTAAACCGCCAACTGACCAGGCTTTAGTGGATCTTTTCCCGGAGGTAGATCGTCTTCATCAGTTTCGCGAACCCGACGCAAGAATCTGAGCATCAGATGCTCACTGTGAGTTTCTAGCAAAAAGCAAACTTGAGACTCTTGAATCCGAGTTATGAACAAATCGCCCAAGACAACCTGGAAGGCCGGGTGGATATGAAGCTCCGGTTGCTCAATGACAAACAAACCCTCATTGACATAGAGCGCGCCAATGATGACCGGCAGCGTTTGAGAAATGCCGACACCCACATCCTGGGGCATCAGTTCTATCCCAGTCTTTTCTTCGCGGATAGCGACTCGGCTTTTTATGGGCATTTCGCTCATCCGAGTCTGGATCATGTCCATCTCTTCCAGGCCGATACCTTCGCTCATAAAAATTGATATCGGATCATCCTCTCCAATTTCGCGGAACCGCTTGACTTCGATGCTGTACCCGGTATTTAGTCTGTCTTTCTGGTTTAGCCAGCGGTTCAGCCGCTCAACAAAACCTTTTTCGGCGCTGTATAAAATATCCCAGCCTTTGAGGCCGGAAGACCAGCGTGAAAGGTCCGGCGACTTTTCAGGGGTGAAATTGCGGGGCGGAATTTCTCGAATGGGGCCGATGTAGCACATTTTTTTCAGCCCATCTCTTACCAATTCACCCGGGCCGACGATCAGCGAACTCAGGCACATCAAAAGATTGCCCTGGTCGATCCGATCCGTATCTTCCGCCCAGAGGGGTCCGTGAATTTCCAGGGCTTTTCCCCACTGCGGCAGGGCTGTGCCTGCTCCGACGACTCCAATAGGCTGGGTCAATCCCGCAAACCCTTTTTCCATCTTGAAATTCGTCAGCAGGGCAAGAAATATCGGCCCCAACTTTTCAAACTCATTTTCATCTGCATATTCTTCTGAAAAATGACGTTCGATAATGCCCTGAGCCTCTTTTGGACTGATATTTTCGAGAAACACCGGATTAAGTGGATTGATCTTTGATAAGAACACCTGTTTACCGTCATCCGTAGTTTCGATGGTAACCAGGTGGCTGCCGTTAATATCAACTTTATAATGGTATAGAATCGGACGGCTCATTTGATGGTTCCACCTGAGAGAAACTTCGACTGCTGCGCCCACCGCCCGCATGGGGATTTCCCATATCTGTTTGTCTGAAAACTGAAAAAGCCCCATATCTTCATAACCATCAAAATATTGAGGCAGGTCTTCATCCTGAAGGTCCAGTTCGATTTTAATGCTTATCGGCTTAGACAAGTCGTGATTGTAAACCAGAGTTTCAAATCCGCCCAGATCGACAGTCTTGCCGCCAAGGGTTGTTTTGTCAGGGTCGAGATTGTTTCGATCGAAAATTTCAAGGGCATAATGCAGGGCCTGAACAATTGTGCTTTTGCCAGCACTGTTAGGGCCAAATAGGAGGGTGATCGGTTTGAAATCCAATTTTATTGGATTTTGGATGCCTTTAAAGTTTTCGATTGTGATGGATGAGATCGGCATTAAAGTTCTCCGCGGAAAGCTTTTTGACAGAGAGAGTTAAATAGAATATTGCTTTCTGAAAAATGCAATTCTTGTTTATTCAAAAAACTAAGATAGTTACAAAAATAGCCGCCAAATTTTTTTTGCAAGTCGTAAGGAGGCGATATCAATTCAATCTCCTGAAAAATTCCCTTGCTTACCATTCCTTTCATACTATTAGTTGAAGCTCTTTGGATAATTTTTTTTGATATAATTACAAGCATGTATAAAAAATATGGATCAACATTATCAAAGGGCACTATTGCATTAGTTTGTTGGTTAAAAGCAACTAACCTGTCTGATAGTGCCGCATTCCCTATGCAATCAGGGGTCCCAGCTATACAGGTAACAAGGGTGGATCTTGCAGGTACTGTTCTTCCTATTCGCATGCCTGTTTCAGACAAGCCCTCTTCAGCTTTAGTCAATATATGATAAGGAGTATTAATATTATCAGATTTGATCCACTCTATATAAGATCCAAAATTTTCAGGAAATTTTCTTGATGGAGTATTACCGGTAACAACTTTGCCAAGCTGTTTGATTTTTTTCTTTTTCCAATTTTTAGGATTAATTTTCGGATCTCCGAACATATCCAAAAACACCGACCGTAAAAACTCTTCAGTGAGTTGAATAGCCTGTCGGCGCTTGCGGCGGATGGCATCGGCCTTGTCAAGGATATCAGCAATGCGTTTTTGCTCTGTAATACTCGGATAAGGTATTTCAACCTTTTCAATGAAACATCGTGATATGCCACCAACGGTTGCCCCTCGAAAGTCCTTTAGTATTTGATGTTGTCCAAATCCAGTATTCAAAAACCGAAAAACGAAAGAAGGATCTGCTTTCTTGTTGTTTACTTCGACGCGAAACAAATGTTCATTGATTGCTGCATCAGCATATGGAAAATGTTTATTCACAAAACCAACTTTTCCAGTAGTGGCACCATCCTTTACAATCAAGATGTCATTCGGTTTTATCCGTCCTTTTTTTAAGCTTTTATAAAAGTCTTGGGGGATTAGTTTTAAATTGTTAAAATTAAAGCCGCTTTGATCGTTGAGATGTTCAGCGCCTAAACTTGGAATGTCTCCAGATGTGGTGCTTACACCGCCTTTGGGTCGAGAACCGCTTTCAAGAGAGCTTATTATATGGCTCAACAGGATTTTTTTCATCACAACATCCCTTCCAACCCTTCCATATCCGTCAATATCTCCCTCTCCAGATCCTTCATCCGCACTAAAATCTCCTTAGGGGGATCGTATTCTTCTTCTTTGTAAACTATTTCTTTATACTGATTGATTGAAAGATCATACTTGTTGTCGCGTATTTCTTTAACCGGAACAAAAAAGGCATTGTCCTTTCGATTTGTATCTTTCTTTGGATTTCTTTTTTTCCAACGTTTAATGAGATCAGGCAAATCGTTTTTGTCCGGTGTTGGTTCACGTTTGTCATCGAGGGAAAATCCGTCCGCTTGGACATCGTAGTAAAATACGTTTTCAGTTGTACCGCCTTTGGTGAAAACAATGATGGCCGTTGAAACTCCAGCGTAAGGCTTAAACACGCCGGAAGGCAAAGAAATAACCGCCTCAAGTTGGTTTTCGTCCACAAGCATCTTTCGTAAAGCAAGATGTGCCTTGGAAGATCCGAACAATACACCGTCTGGCACTACCGTGGCTGATCGGCCGCCCAACTTAAGCATGCGCAAGATCAAGGCCACAAAAAGCAACTCTGTTTTTTTGGTTTTGACCTTGCTCAGCAAGGAGGCATGTACGTCCTCGTAGTCCAGACTACCCTTAAATGGTGGATTGGCCAAGATGACATCAAAATGATCGGTCGATAGCTCTGGAAAACGTTCTGGAAAATTGTTGCTCAAAGTGTCCTGATAATGAATATCCGGGGCGTCGATGCCGTGGAGAAGCAAGTTCATGGAAGCGATGCGCAGCATGGACACATCAAAATCGAACCCGTTGAACATGCGTTGTTGAATATGTTCTTTATACGGAATTAGCTTGTCGCCGGTGTAGATTTTGCAGCCGTCTTCATCAATGATGACCGCTTCGGGCGATGTGTGGGTTTCCATAAGGTATTCCATGGCGGAAATCAAAAATCCAGCCGTGCCGCAGGCCGGATCGCCAACGGTCTCGTCGGGCCTGGGATCGACGATCTCCACCATCTTGCGGATAATGTGCCGGGGGGTACGAAACTGACCATTGATGCCGGCGGTGGTGAGCTTGCTTAGAAGGTATTCATAAAGGTCGCCCTTTGTATCGCCTTCGGTCAGCGGCAGCATGTTGATCATGTTGACCGCTGAAACCAGCAGGCTCGGCTTTTGAATCATGAGCTGAGCGTCTTTCATATATTCGGCCAAGGCACCGCCGTTTAAAACAACCTCTTTGAAATGCGGGAACACCTCGTCTCTCACCCTTTTCAGCATTTCATCAGCTGGGGTAACGTTTTTAAATTGCGACCAGCGAAGATGTTGCTTGCTTTTCGGGAAAATCCGAAGAAATTCTTTATGGGTTCGGTTGGCCTTTTTTTCCTCGCGGGCTTCGCGGATATCCAGCAGGCGTGCGAACATTAAAAACGAAATCTGTTCGATGACCATCAGAGGGTTGGTAATGCCGCCGGTCCAAAATTCCGTCCAGAGTTTGTCAACTTGGCTTCGTAGTTCACCGTTAATCATGCGTTTTTTATCCCTCCATAAAGATGGGGTTTAAAAGAATCGATAATGGATATCAGCTCATTCGCCATCTTTTCATCCACAAACACACCATCCAAACCGTCACTGTGCAGGGTGGTGAACGGTGGTTCGTAAAGATCTTCGATTTCAATAGCTCCGTAACGACTGATGTAGTTCTTCAGCAGATTGAGAAAACTCATCTGATTGGCTGTCAAAGCAGGATGGGAAAAAATAAAATCAGCAAAACGCGCATTGACCGCATCCGCATCCAATCCGATAATGCTGCGTATGGCGTAATCAAGCGGCCCGGCCGTCTCTTCGAAAAACTCCTTTAAAATTTCCTGGTCCACGTCCGGGTTTTGAGTAAGAACCAGGGAAGTAAGGGCTATCAGGTCCGCCTCGGAGACCGGCTCACCGGCTTGGATTTTCTGGAGCGTGGGGTTTTGATCGAAAACTTTGAGCAAGGCCGCTTGAACCTGCTTGAGGTATCCGGGCATGTCGGCAAATTTCAGCTTGGTCGGCAAGCGGTTAAACTCTTCCTGGCCGTCCTGTAAATCAATAAATTTGGGCTGAGGCGGTTCATATATTGTTTTGACAACATATTGCATGATCCCGCGAAGATCGCAGCGGAAAGTCTCCAGACTTTCTATTGTCACGGAAGCCCAAAAATCGGTGCTTTTAATCGATTTGATGGAATCGGATTTGTCGCGGACTGGAATCAGATTCATAGCCAGGCGACTGACCTGATCGAGCAGTTGTGATTTGTAGTCATCAAACCGACCGGACTTTTTTAACAGCTCGATCTGCAAATCGGTCATCAACAAATCAAAGCTATACGCAGCAGTTTGGCCCCGGATGTCTGCCCATTGCATCAGCGGCGCCATCTGCTTTCGCAAGGTCAACTCAGTAGCCGGGTCAAACCGGCGCAGAACTTCCTGCTTGGAAACATTGCGTTTTTCACGCCATTTTTCTCGCACGCTGATGGTTTCTTCCGAAAGCCGGTCCAGATCTTCCTTGATCAGAGGGATAACCAGATCAAACGCCGCCGGTTGGCTCTGATCCAAAGCTGTGCGCGCCAGATTCAACCGAGCCTCGAACAACTGCTGCATCAAAGATTTTGAAACTGATGGCTCGGCTTTTTTGTATTGCTTGTCGAAAAATTCGAAATTGCCCCAGTGGTCAAAAATCCTGAAATGGGTCTTGTGCTTGCCCTGGCCGAACAGGTCCGGGTAAAGACGGGTACCACGACCGATCATCTGTTCGAATTTGACCATTGAGCGGATCGGCTTTGCAAATACCAAATTAACGATTTCCGGCACATCGATGCCGGTATCCAGCATATCTACGGATACCGCTATTCTGGGGTCTTTGTCCGGGGCACTTTTAAAATCGTCAATCAACTGCTCGGCCCGGGGATCGTAGTTGTCGATGACCCTGCAAAATTTACCGCCGTATTGAGGAAAAAGTTCGTTGAATACTTCCGCCAGCAGAACCGCATGATTGTGATTTCGTGCAAAAATGATGGATTTCCCCGGATACTGCCCGGTATCATCCCGTATGCCGTTCTCCATCAGGTTTCGGATAATAGACCGGTTGGTATCGCGGTTGAAAATCTGCTTGTCGACCTGATGGTTTTCGTAATCGAAATCCGCCGGATCTTCTCCATCCTCTTCGAGCTGGCGTTTTTGCTCGGCCGTTAAGTCCTTGTATTTGATTCCTTTCCGCAGGAACTTGGTGGTGTGGGTGTAGACTTCGTAAGGGACTAAAAAACTCTCTTCCACGGCCTGATCCAGGGGATAATAAGCTGTTGGCGTCTGGTCATCACAATCAAACATCTTGAAGGTATTGCGGGAGATAAAGTCTACCGGTGTGGCGGTAAGACCCACCTGAAGGCAGTCAAAATATCGAAACATATCCCGGTATCGGTTGTAGATGCTCCGGTGGGATTCGTCAGCGATCACCAGATCAAAAAAACCGACATCAAAGGTCTGATAAATTTTATTCATGGCCGGATAGGTTGCCAGATATATACGCTTATCCCGGTCTTTAGCCGTGTCGGCCATTACGACAGTCATGGGTTCGGCCAAAAAATCATTATAGGCATTTTTGGCTTGTTTGCGCAGTTCCTTGCGGTCGCACAAAAAAAGAACCCTTTTTACCCAACTGGCGCGATTCAACAAATCGGTCAGCGCAATTGCGACCCGGGTTTTTCCGGTACCGGTGGCTTGGACAAGCAGGCCCTTGCGGTGATTACTGGAAAACTTTTCGGTAAGCCGTTTTATCGCTTCGATCTGATAAATCCGATCGACGATCTCGGATTTTGGTGAGATTGTTTCCAACGCCATGCGGTTTTTGCGCTTGTAAACCAGATATTGCAGACTGTCTTTGGAATAAAATCCGTAAAGCTTTCTGGGCGGATAGCCCTGACCGTCGTCCCATATAAAGATATCAAATCCGTTGGTGTAAAATATCACCGGACGCTGGCCATACCTCTTTTCAAGGCCATCTGCGTAAAGTTCCGCTTGTTTTTGTCCTTTTTCGGCGCTTTCAGCAGTTTTTTTGGCTTCGATGACCGCCAGAGGCATCCCATTATCGTCCCACAATACGTAATCGGCGTATCCGATACCGGTTTTGGTGGGTTGATGCCGGATTTCCTCTTCCTGTGTAACTTCATCTGTATTGGCACCGTTTACTCCGACATCCCACCCAACAAAGACCAGTTCGGTATCGATCAAACGCTTGCGTGTCGCTGCCTCATCAAAGCCAAGCACGTCAGCAACGGCTTTACCGATGCTCAGGAGCGCTTCAAGCTCTTCAATTCGCTTCTCAGCCAAGCGGGTTTTTGTGCGTGTGACCTCCAGCTCCGACAAAAGCGACTGCATCTCCATTTCATTTGCAGCCAGTTTTTCCTGGATTAACCGCTTTTCCTGTTTCAACGCCTCCGCGCTTTCGAAAGCTGCTTGCGGTTTTTCTGGGGCCCTATATGCTGGACAGTCTTGCTGTTTGCCTCCACTTACGATGTACAGCCAGCGGCCTAAATCAAAAGCATTATGGAGCAGCTCGTGAACATTAAAACGGTGTATGGGCTCAGCGTGGGCAGCCTTGTTCCCAGCAAGCCGGATGCTATGCAAGGCGTTTAAAACAACAGACGGAACGGACTGCTTAAATTCGTCTTGATTTAGTAGGTCGATTAGAGAGGCTTGAAGCGGTTTGCTTAGACTATTTTCATCATAAAACCTGTGGATCAACGATTCAATATATGTCCTGAGTTTAACAAGCGCTCCGGCAGAATCTGGCCAGACATATTGTTCAGCAAAACCACCCAAGCTGGCAAGCTCAGGCCATTTTCCCCTGAGAAATTCAAAATTAGTCGATTTCATAATGATCCGATTCATGCACGGATATAAAGCAATGCCCGTGCCAACCTAAGTTACATGATATTTTTTCAACCAGTTTGAAAATGTTTGATAGCTTGGTAGGCCGACCAGTTCGGTGGCTTTGGTTTTGTTTCCATTGGCCCCATCCAGGGCTCTTTTTAAATAGTGTTGAGCTAATTTTTCCATAAGTTCCGGAAGGTTGACACCTTCGCCCATTGGCCGGCCAAGGAGGTTGTCATTATCAGTGTTGATAATCGGAAGCATGGCTTCACGAATATCTTGAATATCAATCGTGGGGTCAACCGACCAGATTGCGGCCCTTCTGAGAGTGTTTTGGAGTTCACGAACATTGCCAGGCCATGTGTGTTGAATCATAAGATTTTTTGCAGCAGCAGAAATTTTCTTGTATTTGTATCCCGGTTCATCAACGCTCTCTTGATTGATTTGATTCAAGAGCCGGTCAATCAGCAAACTGATATCACCGGATCTTTCTCTTAACGGCGGTAATCTCAAAACAGCCACAGCAATCCGATAAAATAGATCGGATCTAAAGCGTCCTGCCGCAACCTCATCGATTAAATTTCGGTTTGTTGCAGCTATAACCCTTAAATCAAATTTAGTTGCCTGTGTAGACCCAACTCTTACAATTTCTTTTTCCTGGAGAGCCCGCAATATTTTTGATTGGGCCGGTATCGGCAATTCACCAATTTCATCCAAGAACAACGTCCCGGTGTTTGCCGCCTCAAAATAACCTATTTTTTGTTTATCAGCTCCGGTAAAAGCGCCCTTTTCATAACCAAAAAATTCAGATTCTAGTAATTCAGATGGGATAGCTCCGCAATTAACCGCAAGAAAAGGTTTTCCTTTACAGGGGCTTGCTTCATGGATAGCTCTGGCAAGCAGTTCTTTTCCTGTGCCGGTTTCGCCTTCAATCAAAACAGGAACAGATCGCGGTGCAATATGTCGAGCTTTTGTTATTACTCGACTCATAATCCGGCTTCGATGAACAATGTTTTCAAACTCCGGCGCTTCCGGCGGCAAACCGACTGATAATTTTTCTAAACGGCTATCAGGTCCGCGAAGAAGATCCGGAATGAACTCGGCCGAAATGTCAAAGGGGACTGAGGCCGTCTTAACACCATGTTCGCGTGAGGACTCAATAAGCTCGGCCGGAAACCTTGTTTTGGATAGAATGATCCAAACAGCCGCCATAGCCGGTGTGCCGGGGCTGAGATGAAAGGTAAGGGAGACAGAAGAACCATATTCATTTATTTTATCTGCAACCAAGCGAGATGCAACCTCATAGATTTCACCGAAATTTGTAGGGCTGGAAAGAGTTTCATAATGAACGGTAATTTTCGCAGGTGTTTTTTTGTGTAACCATTTTATATATTTAGAAGAACGGTCTTTGCCATAATTGCTGATCAAATCAATTTCATCATAAGATCGTGCTATTGCTGCCTGAGCAATAGGGCCAAGCCCGACCTTTTGACCTTCTGTCGCTGCTTTAAGATCTGTCGCTCCTAACCAGCAAATTAGTATTTGAGCCATAATAATAATTAATACAAAAAATTTTCTGTATTTGCAAATTTTTTTATGCTTATTTTCTTGTTAAATGTAATGATTTTAAGGTAGGCAACATTAGTTGACTGTTTCGGCGATGTTTTCACATCATGAAGAATGGATCCACATCCAACACCACATTGACATCCCGGGTCCTGATATTTGCTTTTTTCTCAAACCATATCTGGTGAAGAAACCGGTGAAGCTGTTTTATGCTCGGGCATTTTAAAAGGATCTGCCACCGGTATTGTTTTGCGATTTTAGGAAGTGAGGCTTCAATGGGTCCCAATATTTCCACGGACTTTAAAAAAGAACGATTGTTTTTTTTCAACGTATGACAAAGATCCCCGATAGCCTGGGCATGCTGCCGGGTTTTTTCCGGGTCTTTCCCTGAGATTCTGAGCTGTACCATCCTCGAAAATGGGGGATAATTCAGGCTCTTTCGGAAACTTATCTCCTGGTTGTAAAAGGTTTGAAAATCCTGCTTTGTTGCGGATAAGATGGCGAAATGATTTGGGTTATAAGTCTGAAGGATCACACGGCCGGGAGCAGTTCCCCGCCCGGATCTTCCGGCAACCTGGGCTAAAAGCTGAAAGGTTCGTTCCCCGGCTCTAAAATCCGGAAAGTTGAGCGAGAGATCCGCGCAAATAATACCCACCAGAGTAATGTTGGGAAAGTCATGGCCTTTTGCGACCATCTGAGTTCCCACAAGAATATCTATGGTCTGGTTTCTGAGACCTTTTAGGATTTTTAGAATCGAACCTTTTCGCCGGGTTGTATCTCGATCCATTCTGGCGGTTCTGGCATCGGGGAAAAGAGATTTTACGGCCAATTCTAACTTTTCGGTTCCCATACCCAATGGCAGGATTTTGCTGGATCCGCAGGACGTGCAGTGTGATGTGGACGCCCGCGTATAACCGCAGTAATGACATTTGTATGCATTGACCTTCTGATGCAGTGTAAGTGAAATATCACAATTTTTGCATCTTATGGCTTCACCACAGGCCGAGCAAACCGGATAACTGGCAAAGCCACGCCGGTTTAGAAAAAGAAGAACCTGCTCCCCTCGAAGGAGTGTTGCTTCCATTTCACGGTGAAGTTCCGGTGTGATGAAGCGCCGAATTCCCCGAGCATCTTTGCTTTTGCATAGATCGACTACGGTTATCTCCGGGAGGGGTCGTTTTTCAATCCTGTTTTTTAATGTAACCGGCTTAAATTTTTTTATCGTCGTATTATAATACGACTGTATCGAAGGCGTAGCAGACCCCAGCAGGGCAACGCCGTCATTAAACTTTGCCCTCACAACGGCAAGATCCCTGGCATTATACCGCAACCCCCCCTCCTGTTTGTAGGAAGTGTCGTGTTCCTCGTCAACGATAATAATGCCGATATTCGCAAGAGGTGCAAACACTGCGGATCTTGCACCGATAGCGATAACCGCCTCCCGGCGAGCGATGCGCATCCACTGATCATAGCGCTCTCCGGCGGAAAGGCCGCTGTGAAGAATAGCAATACACTCTCCAAAACGGGCTCGGAAGCGGCGTTCCATCTGGGATATAAGGGCAATCTCAGGAACAAGGACCAGCACGGAATAGCCCAGGTGTATGGCTTTTTCAGCAAGCTGCATATACACTTCTGTCTTGCCGCTTCCCGTAACTCCGGCAAGAAGGCAGGTTGTAAATTTCCGGCCGAGGGATTCCGTTACGGTATGGATTACGCTTTTCTGTTCTTTTGTAAGCGTTGGAGCGGTGTCAGGTGCTATGGGTTTACCGAACGGATCCCGATACACTTTTTTATGAAAAATCGAAACATACCCGTCCATCTCAAGAGATTTTATTAATCTTGAAGCAGAAGGAATTCGTACCTGTAATTTTTTTACGGAGATTTCACCAAAAGTTTCGATTGCTTCAATGATTTTTTTTCTTGAATCGGAAAGCCTTTGCATGGGAATATCTGAACCGGGTATTGATACATATCGCTCCATCTTGGGTTTAGTGACCCCACCTTTGAGCTTGCGATTGCAAACAATAACCCCCCGGCTTTCCATGGAATGAATTAAAGCATTGGGGATGTGCTTATTAAAATTTTTGTTAAGGTCTTTGAAGCGGCAGGGTCCGGTTTTCAGCCGGTTTAAGATCTGGTTTTCCAGAGATGTGGCAGAATTGTTTAAAAGAGCATCTTCCCCTTTTTCCGTAATAGTAATGGTGAAAAAGTCGTAAAGATTTAAGCCTCCGGGTAGGGCACATTTGATAACATCTCCTATAGGATGCAGATAGTAATCAGCGGTCCATCTGAAGAACGGAATCATGGATGAAGGGAAAAGCGGCTTTTCATCAAGAATATCCAGTACCGTTTTTATTCCTTCCTGATCGATATTCTTTCCTGAGCCCAAAATGTATCCGGTTACCCTGCGCCGACCGAATGGAACCAGTACTCTTTTTCCCGTGGATACCAGTGCATCAAGAGTTTCCGGAACGCTGTAAGTATAGGTGTTGTATACCGGAAGCGCTATAGCGACTTCTATGTAAGTCAAAGATGATGCCATTTTCTTTAGTTTGTTCGGGTTGGGCTCATGCAAAACAAAACCGGTGTTAATGATCCCCCCTTTTCCCTTGACACTGAATCCGCTTTTCTTTAAAATACAATATGCAAACTGCCTGTGAAAATTAGATATTTTATCAAACGCCTCAATTCGATCACAATGCAAACAAAATATAGCGCTATCATCGATATTTTTCAACCATATCAAAATAAAGATAAGCGGAGACCCCGGTCCGTCGTCACAAATGGAGACCTTTGCAAAACGCCCCTTTTTGCTCAATTTCTGCGTCAGGCTCAAATTTTAATCCTCGAAATACTCAATGTATTCCTGTGGTTAAAATTATCGCCTTTCTTGAACTTAAACAAAAATTGACATTTTTCAAAGGTCTCAATGTATTACTATCATAAAAAGCGTATAATTTGCTAAAGGAGGAGGATATGCATAAAATAGGAAAACGATCCATGATCGTGTTGTTAATTGCAGCCATGATCTTTATTCCATTCGGAACTTCCGCTCTTGCGCAAAGCAAGACTATGGATAACAATGTCAACGCCGAAGCCATGGCGGCCGACTTTTTTGTTATCAGGCCTTTGGGAATCGTTGCCAGTGTGTTGGGTACCGCCGTTTTTATAGTATCTCTCCCATTTTCAGCTCTGGGTGGAAACACAAAAACCGCATGCCGGAAATTGGTCAAGGACCCTGCCAAATTTACATTTAAAAGACCACTCGGAGAATTTTAGCGTGTTATTGTGTTTTCTTGTCATATTATCTTAAAACAGGAAGTGAAAATGGGTATAAAACGTCATGGGATTAAAGATTTAACTCAATTTGCAATGGAAGTTATCCGCCAGTCAGGTAAAGAAGCACTTTCCTATTATGGTAAAGGAAACCCCAATATTAAATTCGATGAAGATCTGGTTACAGAAGCAGATTTCCATCTAATGGAATTTTTTCAGGATCAACTCAACAGTCATTTTCCCGAACACCAGGTGTTTAAAAACAATCAGGCCAACAAAGACTACACTCATGATGAAAAGCGTTACTTGTGGATCTTTGATCCATTAGATGGTGTTGCAAATTTTCAGGCGGGAATTCCCATCTGGGGCATTTCTCTTGCACTTATCGAGAATTTTTGGCCCGTTTTCGGTGTTTTTTATATGCCGGCAACGGGCGATCTTTTTTATGCACAGGCCGAACAAAAAGCTTTTCTGGGAAAAAGAGAAATCCACGTATCTGATCACAAAATTATTAACGACGAGAGCCTTCTTTTCACTTACTCCCGGTTTCACCGCCGTTATCGATCCACATTCCCGGGTAAAATCCGCGATCTGGGATGCACCGGTGCTCACATATGCTATGTTGCCATGGGTCGAGCGGAAGCTGCCGTCATCGCGAACGAGTCGTTTCAGGATCTTGCTGCAGCCGGTATCATTCTTGAGGCGGCGGGAGGAAAAATCTGCAAAATAGATGGGGGTGATTTTTTCCTTAACGAATACCTGGACGGTCAAAAGATCAATGATCACCTTCTTGTCATGGCTCCCGATATCTATTCGCAAGTTCGTAACAGTTTACATGAAATTTCTTAGGCACTTTCCTATATTGTTCGGGTCAGGCAACTAAATGATTTCAAGGATAGATCATATTTCAATTGCGGTAAAAGATTACAAAAGGAACTTAGGGGCTTCGCCCCAATTGGAATGATGGAATAATGGAGTAATGGAATAATGGGTGAGCTTGTCCTGAACGAAGTTGAAGGAAAGGAGTTTTTTACAATTAAAATGGTTTATTTCCGCCCTTATCCCCAATATTCCAGCATTCCATTCTGATAGCATAAACTAAGAGCTATTAAAAGAGCTTTAATTTCAGACAATTGTAGAATTTCTGAGACGTCTAATTAGCGATCTTGAGCAATCGAGTTAACGATTCGTCTGGTCAATTAGCCACTTGTTTACGGCGTTTACAAGATCCTGCTGATGATCGCTAAAGCCGTGATTCGCACCGGGAATTTTCACTACCGTAACATGGATTCCCGGCGCTGCGCTTTTGAGGAGTCTGTCAGTCACGTCAGGGTTTGCCAGGCGGTCAGCCAGGCCATGGACGATGAGAATCGGCTTGAAAATTCGACTGATGTTTTTGTATGGGTCGGAAACTGTTTTTGGGCCCCTGAGGCTTACCACATGATTAGCGGTGTAAAGTGCTTTGCCCAGAGGTCCCAAATTGATCAGCATCCATTTGTCTCCTTTACCCCTGGCTACAAGATCCTGGGCCTGGCCGAGAACCTGGCTTGCAGCCTCTAGACCGAATACGCTTACATTCCATTCGAACAAATTGCCGGGAGGGCCGGTCAGAAGCACGCCTTTAATCCTGGAATCTCCGGTTGTCGCAAAGTAGTAGAGCACACGGTTGGTGCCCATGCTGTGGCCGAAAAGGAATATGGGATTGTAGCCAAATCGGGCCATTTCATCCACCGCTACAGCGATATCATAACGGTTATCTTCAAACCGGTTCTTTTTAGGACCCTGATCATGATCGCGCATATTTAGCGCCAGAGTGGCAAAACCGCTATCAGCTATCGCTTCCGGCAGAAAAGCCATGATGCCTGAGTAGAAGTTACCGCTGTAACCGTGGATCATTACCACACCGGCGTTATTCCGAGCCTTATGGGGCCGGCATAAAATACCGGCTAGCGTGATCCCGTCGGCAGTTTGCAGTCGAACCATTTCGATCCCGACATTTGCCGTGGCCCAGGCCGCCGGGTTCAGGGATATAAGGATAAGCAGAAAGGCCAAAACAAAAGATTTGAGAAATCGCATCAATACCTCTTTATTATAGAACTTAGGGGCCTCGCCCCGCCTGCCATTGCAAGCTCGCCCGCCAGCCAAGCAAGGCGAGGCGGCCAGGGGCATGAGCGAGCAGGCCCAATTGGAAAACCTTTAAGTTCAAGAGATTGTAGAAATTACGAGACGTTCAATTACTGTATATTTGTCATCTTTTGTATCCATTAAAAATTATACTATTTTGGATATCAATGCAAGGAATAGTTGACTCGTAACTAGTGTCCATCCATAAACGGCATCTTTCGGCCCCCGGCGGCGTTCTCGCTTGTTTTCAATCATCGGAATAGCGCGCTATGCCTGCGGTTGAAAACTCGCTCGGGCCTTGCCGGAAACCAAAATCTACCATTTCTGGATGGACACTAACTAACAGGAGGTGTAACATGCTGACTCATAAAACCAAAGTACAGGTTCTTTTCGGCGATACCGACCCCTATGGCGTTGTTTACTTTGTTGCCTATTTTCGCTATTTTCATCAAGGCATCGAAAATTTCCTGCGCCATATAGGGATATCACCGAAAACATTTTTTCGCAACCGGGAAGAAAAATTCGGCATGCCCAAAGTCGCAGCTGATTGCCGCTTTTATATACCGGCTTACTATGGTGATTTGCTCGAGATGCACACCTCGATCAAGGAAGTCAAGGAAAAGGCCATTATTTTTCAGTTTCAATTTTACCGTCCTCCGGAGACTCGGCTGGCTGCAGAGGGGAGTGTCACCTTTGTGGCCATCGATCATACCTGGAAGGCCATACCCCTGCCGAAAATTATAGCTGATAAAATAGAGGGACTTTAGGTATCTTAGACCCGCCTGCCAGGAGATTCTACAAAGACTGTTTCAAAATTATATCTGTCCCCGAAACCGCCAGAAGCGTACCCTTGCGATTTGTTGCCCTGGCTATCCGAATCCATTTTTCATTGGTGAGACCTCGCGCCAGTGTTGTAAGAAGCAGGGCACCTTCCAGCTTTTTACTTCCTTTGAGGAACATAAACTGGCGATGGTTGGTGAAGACAAAAAGGCTCCGGCCGTTGGACAGCAGGTAGTTGTATTCACCGGGATACTCTTCAACCATTTGCCCCGTACTTTGGCATAAGGCCTTGAAGAGCGTCGGAAGTTCGGTTGCGTTCCGGTAATGACGCAACAGGTGGTCTCGGAGATACTCAAAGGCTCTGGCCGAGTCGCTCACGGCTTCCTCAAGGGCAGTGTTGTTGCTTCTGTAAGATTCAATGGCCGGTGCTTTTCCGTTATGGGCGAATATCCAGTCGTGACCGCCGAATCTAAGGACAAAGGGATGTGAGTGGCAATCGTCTATGGGGCCGCTGGTACGAAAACGGACATGGCAGATAATAATTCTGCTTTTTACCACCCGGGCTAATTTCTGGAAACTGTCGTGAACGTACCCGGAAACAAAGATACGCTGAGCTGATTTTTCTATGAGGGCACGATGCTTCCTAAAATAGCCGATGCCCCAGCCATCCATGTTTTTTTTTGCCTTAACAGCAAAAATGGGCAGGGATTTTGGAGCTGAGAAATCTTTCTTTGCAGAAAGTGCAAAAAGGTCACACATTTTATTGACAGGATAACGGGATTAATTTTGCTTCAAACGTCTCCGGCATATAACACATCCGGGCCGGCAATGACCAAAAGCTCCCCAAGAGATTGCGGATCCGGCATAATCTGTTGCCATTTGATTTGGCTAAGACCTTCTTTGATCGAGGTGATCAACAGGATATCTCCCATACTTTCAGACTCTTTAAGAAGCATTAACTGTCTGTAATTACAAAAAGCAAATAGCACCGATTCATTGGCCAGAAAAAAGGCGTACTCACCCGGATAGTCGGACACAAGTTTTTGAATACTGATGCGCAGAGCCGTATAAAGACTGATATAAGGGTTTTGATTATGCAGTAAAACCATTCGATCTCTTAAATATTCAAAAATTCTGGCGGTATAGACATCGGCTGCCAGGCGAGGTTTTCCAGTAGTCCGATATTCTTCAATGCTTTCAACAACTCCTACCTGGGCAAAAAGCCAGTTATGATCCAGAAAGGAGAGCTTAAACGGATGGCGATGTTCAATGTTGCGGCCGCCACTTTTGGGGCAATTTATATGGGAAATAATAATCCGGCTGTCAATGACCCTTGCCAGCCTCTGGAAACTTTCATGAACCTGCTCCTGGCTGAATACCTGTTCATCCGATTTTTCCATAAAAGCCTGATCGTCACGAAAAAAACCGATACCCCAGCCATTCATGTTTTGTTTGCCCTTTTCCGCAAACACAGGCAAATATTTTTTTGGCGTATGCTTATAGCCTGCCGATATGGCGAAAATGTCACACATGATCGCCTCCAGTTTGTTATTTTCTGTTTAGATCATCCGACTCTGGTAATACAATAAAAGGTTCTACTGGCATATCAATTCCGGCTTGAAGTGCCTAAAGTGAACTAAAGTGAGCTAAAGTGCCTAAAGTTAAAGGCTGCGCCTTCGGCGCGGTTAATTTTTCAAATGACTGAATTCCTTAACTTTAGCTCACTTTAGGCACTTAGATCAAAGTATTCATAAGGACAATAAGAACCAAGTATAACTATGGTGGTAGTAATTTAAATTTTGGACAACACCTCTGGGCTAGTTTGCAAGTCGCTTTATACAATCCCCATATCCAAAATTCTCGTAGATCATATAAATCGCATTCAGCCATTTGTTGGCTTCGGGGTAAAAATAGATATCAGGGACATGTCCCTGGCTCAACTCTATGAGAAACTGGCTGAAAATGATCCATTCCATGGCTTCATCAATATTGTGCAGTACAGCCGAGTGGTAGCGGAATTCAATTGTGGAGCGATACCAGTATGAGTGGAGATTCAGGCCGTGATAACGGGTTTTGTCGTAGCGCGGATATCCGGTTGCCTTTGGATCGTAATGGTTTTTTGACGAATACCATAGTTGTTTGATTTTGTCACCTCCTTTTTCTGATTCACTATCAGAAACGTCCAGGAAGGCCTTTACATCAATTTCCATTGGTTTACAGGTTTCCGCATGTTGTCGCCCTCCCGGAATAAGAAGGTAAAAGTACTCTTCTATAGGGTAAACCAAGCGAACGAGTTGCTGTAACTGTTTGCAGGTAAACACCTTTGGATCTACACCGTGATGGACATGGAAACCGCAGCTATCGTCAATATCAATGCCTTGGATATTACAGAGGAACCGGAATACGTTGTACGCCTGAATCAGGCCTGTGATACCGCTTAAAATCGGACTGATCAGCTCGGCGCCAAATTGAGTATGTCTTTTGCCTCTGACAGATCCGTCTTTCTCAAAGTGCCAGCAATCTCTGTCAGCCCCGATGGGAATCTTGAAATCGTTATAAAGCTGCTGAAGATTTCGGCCGTCTTTGGCCCGAGATGAAATACAGTAAGGCTTGATGATATTGTTATCAATCGGAGCCATAACATAGTCCAGTCCGTAAAATTCAATCTCTATACCAAAGGGACGGTCGGTAAAGTACTGCAACATGGGAAACTGGTTCATGAGTCGCAGGATAAAGTTTTGAGATAGAGTCATAATTATATTTCCAATTTTCAGTAATTAATAAAACAACGTTGATCAACCAAGGTTTGATTGTATATCACTATAAAAAAAAAATGTCCAACTCAATAATACTTGAAAATCGGATATTGAGAATTCGACATTGGATATTAACTTTCCTGCTGTTCAATAATTCTTGCATCTACAACCAATATTCCATCCGGATAGGCGAAGACCGGATTCAGGTCGATTTCGACGATTTCAGGATGGCTTTCGGCCATTTTGGCCACCGCCAGAATGCAGTCTGCCAGGGCCTGTTCATCTACCGGCGGCTGACCTCTGTAACCCGAAAGGAGTTTATGCCCTCTGATTTCCCGGATCATTGCAAGAGCATCGTCACGGGTTAACGGGAGGAGACGAAGGGTTACATCCTGAAAGATTTCCACCATAATGCCCCCAAGCCCAAAGAGGATGACCGGGCCGAACTGCGGGTCGCGATTCATTCCTACAATGACTTCCAGCCCGGGAGGCGCCATCTTGTTTGCCAGCACATTTTTTGCAATGACTTGCGGCTGTATGTCCCGTGTTGCTGTTGATATTTCA
Source organism: uncultured Desulfobacteraceae bacterium (assembly GCA_964492995.1). Lineage (GTDB taxonomy): Bacteria > Desulfobacterota > Desulfobacteria > Desulfobacterales > UBA11574 > S5133MH16. The sequence goes on from CAZBOB010000045.1 coordinate 19,801, forward strand.
TGATAGGCCTTTTTCACAGCCTCGGGAGAATCAAGGTTGAGGTGCACGCCTCCGATATCGCTCTTATGGAGAATATCCGGGGAGTTGATTTTGAGAGCCGCCGGAAATCCAAGCTCAAGGGCTGTTTCCACGGCACTATCCGGGCCGTCTGCCTGCCCAAAGCCGACACAGGGCAGGCCCTGTTGGGAAACGCGGGTTAGTGCCTGGTATGGCGACACGTGACGGCCGGTTGCGGGAACAGTGAGTGTGGGTTTTTGTGGCATCGCCAGGTCTTTGCGTTCAATAACCCGGGCAAGTGCTTTTACCCCGCGTTCCGGTGTGGGGAATACGGGTATCCCTTTGAGGTGCATGAGTTCACGTTCATGACGTTCCACATCTGCTCCGCCAAGAAAAATAACCAGCTCATTGGCTCCTGGGGTTACCACGCTGGAAGCATCTTCAACGGGATCGCCAAAAATCACTCCCAGAGTGTCGAAATACTTCCGAGTGACCTCAATAACGTCACTAAACATCCGGGCGGTGGCATCACCGGTAAGATCAATAGGATTTGCCTTTATGGCGTAGGCCGGAATGAGCGGCGTAATGGCAGCCACAACTTCTTCAGAAAGAGAAGAAACATCAAGGCCTTCCTGTTCCGCTTGATCTGTACCGAGAATAGCAGCGCCGCCGGATGTTGTAATAAAGAGAATACGGTTGCCTTTCGGCGGTTTCAGATAAGCCAGAGCCTTGGCAAAATCATAAAATTCCTCCAGGGTATAGGCGCGGCAGATGTTATAGCCGGCAAAAAGTGCTTCATAGATTGCATCAGCACCTGCCAGCGCCTTGGTATGGGACTCGGCGGCCACCTTGCCTTTGGGCGTGCGGCCCGACTTAAGGACAACCAGCGGTTTTTGAAGCTGTTCTACCGCCTTGATGAACGGCTCGGGACGTTTTATCCCTTCAATATATGCAGCGATAACCTCGGTGCTTTGATCCTGGTTAAAATAGGCGATCAGATCCGCTTCGTCTACGTCGGCCCGGTTGCCCATACTAACGAAACTGGCTGTACCCAGCTTTTCTTCGGATAACCAGTCCATCATTGCAGCGCCCACAGTACCGCTTTGGGAAATAAGTGCGATCTTGCCCTTGTGGGTTAACAACGGCCAGGAAGCACATAGAGGGCAATGAGGATTGTTTACGCCCTGGCAGTTCGGTCCGATAATACGAACGCCGTACCTTTGAGCAATGTCAACGACCTGTTGCTGAAGGACCTCTCCATCGGGTCCTGCTTCGCTGAAGCCGCCGGTAATGATCACAGCGCCCTTGACTCCCTTTTGGCCGCACTCTTCCACCGCCTGGGGAACGAATCGGGCCGGAATGATAATAATGGCCATGTCCGGCGCTTCTGCAATATCTTTAACGCTCACATGGCAGGGGATGTCTAAAATGGCATCGGCCTTGGGATTGATGGGGTAAACAGTTCCTTGAAAGCCGCTGTCCAGTATGTTTTTCATAATTTCATGGCCCAATTTGTCCGGGCTGGTTGATGCCCCGATAACTGCTATGCTTTTGGGTCTTAAAATGGTACTTAACCGGCTTACGGGATCTGGTACCGCCACGACTCACCTCCTAAGCCCCTGCCTTTTTTGCCACCCGACTGTTGAAATTTTCGGCATTGATGATAAAACGCTGGTGGGTTGCCTCACCGATCTTGTCCACTTCATCAAACCCTTCCACCTCAAAGGTAAGTTTGGCACCATCCACCTCGGTCAAGCTGGCGTTGAACCGAACCTTCATACCCAAGGGCGTAGCTGCCATGTGTTTGAATTTCATTCCGATTCCAACGGTTTGCTCGCCTTCACCCAGGTGAGGAAGAACCAGATCTGCACAAACTTCCTCAATATGCCCCACCATGGCTCGAGTGGCATATACATTGGGCACATGGGGGTAGACTTTTTGTGCTGACATTTCCTCCGTTGTTTCCCTCTCTATTTGGTGAGTCATGCCTACTTTTAATTCTTCAGTCATGGTTTTCCTCCATCAATAATCAAAAGTCTCTGAAATTATACAACTGATTGAAGTTAAAGGATTTTCAAGAAATTTGATTTTTGCTTATACATAGTCCCAGTGAAATAGAAAAAAGTTTCACGGGGTAAAAATAATGAAGTGTTGGAATATTGAAATGATGTTTTTTAAAGGAAGTTTTTTTTTACGTTTTTGTCAGGTACATTCCTCCCAATAAACCATTGCACCAGCATCCCAAAACCCAGTATTCTAGTATTCCAAAATTCCAATTGTGAACTGCCCGCTCGTGCCCCAGGCCGCATCGCCTTGCTTGGCTGGCGGGCGAGCTTGTAATGGCAGGCGGGGCGAAGCCCCTAAATCCAAATTAACTACATAACATTTCATAAGACGAATAAAAATCATAAAATAAGTAGCATTTCAATTTTATTGCATTAAGTCAATAGGCTTTTTACTATAGTCCAGGGTAAACACATTTGATTTCGGTGCAGCGTAGCGGCGGCGTGTTTCTCTTGGAAACCGACTGACTGTTTGAAGGGCTTTAGCACGCGTTAGCCCGAGCCGAATGAAATTATGACTTAAAAAATCAATGGGATAATTTAGCGACGAATTGTTCTTAATAACTCTGGCGCGGCTCGGGCTTACGGGTGCTTAAGCACAAGTTTCAGTCGGTTGGAAAGAGATGCACGCCGTCGTGGAGCGTTCTCCCCGTCTCGGGATTCAAATGCGTTTACCCTGTACTGGGTTCCGGTGGGTATGGATCATACGACTTCAAGTTTTGACTCAGGAATAACCCCTAGAAGGATTTCCCGGAAGTGGGGGTGACCCAGGAGCTGCTCGCCGGTTCCAACAAGGGTGATTTTTCCTTCTTCGATAAGAAACGCTTTGGTAGCCACCCTTAATATTCGGCGTACATGCTGGCCGGCCAGAAAAAGAGTAATTCCGTGACCACGGATCAGCTTCAGAGTATTGCAGAGACGGTTCACATCTTTTGGGGCCAGACCCAGGAAAGGATCGTCCAGGAGGAGAAGGTGGGGATCACTCATCAGCCCGCGGGCAATCGTCAACATTCTTTTTTGCCCCCCGCTCAAGGTTCCTGCCATATTCCGGCGTTTATCCGCCAGGACAGGGAAGATTTCAAATATAAAAGATAGCAGATTCTTCTTTTTTTTTCTGGCGATATAGGCGCCCACTTCCAGATTTTCCAGCACACTCATAAGAGGAAAGACATTCATGCCTTCGGGTACATAAACCAGACCCCGGCGAACTACTTCATGTGCCGGTAGCGTCTGAATAGGCTCATGTTGATAGCTGATAACGCCCTGGATCGGGCGCAGTATACCGGCAATCGCTTTCATAACTGTGGTCTTGCCGGAACCGTTGGGACCTACAATGGAAACGATCTGTCCGGCACACACCGTCAGATTAACCTGTTTTAACACTCGGATGTCCTTATAATACACATTCAGATTGCAGACCTTCAGGAGTGGTTTGAGATTATCCATAATTAACCTCTCTCAGGGGTTAAGGGTTCGGGAATCGGGAACATCTAGAAAAAATCTGGCCTTATGACTCCTGTTCTCTGGCTCCCTTCAAGTTTTTTGGTGTTGCAGGCCCAGGTATGCACGGCCCACCTCCCGGTTTTTCATGACCATGTTGGGCGGACCCTCTGCAATCTTTTCTCCGTGATCAAGGACCAGCAGACGGTCTGAAACTTTTAAACTTAAGGTTAAAAAGTGATCAATAATCAAAAGGGTTACCCCCCGCCCGCGAACCCGGTTAATCAATTGGACTGCCTGTTTTACCAAAACAGGGCTGAATCCCGCAGCCACTTCGTCCAAAAGCAGGAGCTTCGGACGGGTGGCAAGCGCACGGGCCAGATCGAGCCGGCGTTTTTCACTGAGCGTAAGATCCTCGGCAAGAGTTTCGGCTTTATGAGGGATACCGACTACTTCCAGGAGTTCCCGCGCCATTTGCACATCTTCAGGGCGGGTGCGAAGACGAAACCCTTTTCCAAAGAGGTGTCCAACCAGTATATTGTTCAAGGCGTTCATTTTAATAAACGGTCGTGACGACTGAAATGTCCTGCTGATTCCCAAGCGGCAGATACTGTGAGGTTTGAGACCGGTAATCTCCATACCTTCAAACAGGACGCTGCCACTGCTGGGTTTTAAACGGCCGCTGATAATATTGAACAAGGTTGTTTTTCCGGCGCCGTTGGGTCCCACCAGCCCGACGATCTCTCCTTGGTTGATAGAAAAGTCAATCGTATTCAGAGCGTTAAAATCGTTGAATTTCTTACTTATTGCTTGTAGTTGTAATAGTATCACGATATGTTCCGCAATGTTTTTAACCTAAATTGAACGATTTGTTATGAGAGGATAACCCTTGACAATGCTGCGCCGTTTATATAGTAAAGCCGAGAATAATGATACATTAAAAAGTTTGTAGATTATATATCATAAAACTAATTATGAAAGGAGAGTCAAGCATGAACATTTTGTTTTTTGGGCCAAACGGCAGCGGCAAAGGAACCCAGGGAGCCATTTTAAAAGATAAATATAATACCCCTCACATTGAGTCCGGAGCTATTTTTCGTGATAACATCTCAAACGGGACCGAACTCGGCACAAAAGCCAAAGAATATATCGACAAGGGTGATCTGGTACCGGATGAAATTACAATCCCGATGATACTCGACCGCCTCAAACAGCATGATTGTAAGGACGGCTGGCTTCTTGACGGGTTTCCGAGAAACAAAAACCAGGCTATCAAACTTGATGAATCACTCAAAGAGGCCGGCATGGCGCTCGATATTGTCGTGGAAATAATTCTGGACCGCGAAATTGCAAAAAACAGGATCATGGGGCGCAGACTCTGTGTCAATGATAATAATCATCCCAATAACATCTATATTGATGCCATCAAACCCGACGGGGATAAATGCCGTATTTGCGGCGGTGATTTAAAGACCAGAGACGATGACCAGGATGAGGCTGCAATCAACAAGCGCCACGGTATATACTATGACACCGATACCGGAACCCTTGCATCAGCCTATTATTTCAAAGATCTTGCCGGCAAAGAAGGCTCAATTAGATATCTTACGCTGGACGGCGCTCCAAGCGTAAAAGAGGTTACGGCAGACCTTGTTTCAAAACTGTAAAACTTAATACGGCTTTTAAATTGTTTAATGTGTCCGTGATCTGATTTTTCAGTCCGGACACATTTTTTTTCAAAATTTCTGACCCATTATTTTTTTATAACACGACCGATATTTTTTCTTGCCAATTAATGGATTTAAATATATAAATAACTTTAATATTAAAAAAAATAACCATCGGGAAAAAATAATAATTTGAGGCCAACGTCGGGATTAAGTAAAACCAAAATAGAGTGATTTTTTACTCGATCTGCACCGATATCTTCGCAAAAAATCGCTCAACTTAGGCTAAAGAGAGCGTTTTTCAAAGATCTCGATTTGCTGCTGATGGAAAAAAGGAGGCGAACAATTTGAAGGATATTCAGGTCAAGGTTTTTGATAATGACCTTGAAAAAGCAATGCGCATTTTGAAAAAAAAGGTTCAAAATGACGGGCTTTTTAAACGATTAAAAATGAAGAAGGCCTATGAAAAGCCAAGTGAGCACAAGCGCCGCAAACAGCGCGAAGCTTTACGAAGACAAAGAATTGCGGCTTCCAGAAACAGATACCGCAGGAGATAAGATCAAACCTTAATTCGTTTTTTAAACCCGGCGAATATATTTATTCTGCCGGGTTTTTTCTGTGAGAATGACAACAAAAGATTCCTACAACAATTGTTTAAATACGATATATCGTCTTAGAAGATACGGAATTATACTTGGCCTAGATAAGATCAGAAAGATACTACAAGGCCTGGGGAATCCCCAGGATACATTTAATTCCATTCATGTGGCCGGGACCAACGGAAAAGGATCAATTGCTTCAGCTCTTGCCACAATTCTCCATATTTCCGGATACAATGTCGGGCTTTATACATCCCCGCATCTCGTTAGGTTCAATGAAAGAATTTGTATAAACAACCGCCAGGTTTCTGATGAAGATGTGGTTGCATCTTATGAGGCCGTGAAAAGCGTGCATAACGGTTCTCGAGAACCGACCTTTTTTGAGTTTGCAACTGCAATGGCTTTTTATGAATTCGGCAAACAGAATGTTGATTGGGCCGTCATCGAGACCGGTATGGGGGGGCGGCTTGACGCGACCAACATCATAAAACCGGCCCTTTCTATAATCACCAATATATCCCTTGAACATAAAACCTATCTGGGGAATACCATCGCCGAGATTACTCGGGAAAAAGGGGGCATTATAAAAAATAATGTTCCTGTTGTAACCGGCGTAAAACAAAAAAATGCAATTTCAGTCTTAAAAACCATCGCCGGTTCTAAATTTGCACGCTTACATCGCTTTGGAGACGCATTCCGGGTTCGAAGAGCCAATGAATCATTTAATTATTTTGGATTAGAGAATATATGGCGAAACATACATACCGGGTTAAATGGCGCCCACCAGATCGATAACGCAGCGCTGGTTCTCGCCTCATGTGAAATACTGAATAAAAACAATCTCGGTCTTACCCCGCAAAACATCAAGGACGGCCTGTTACAAAACAGATGGCCGGGAAGACTGGAGATCGTCTCCGAATCTCCGCTCATCCTTCTTGACGGCGCCCATAATTTCATCGCTGCCCGCAATCTTGCAGGATATCTGTCCGATAATCTTTCTGATCGAAACATAACGCTGGTTATCGGTATACTGGATGACAAGCCCTGTGCTTCCATGCTTAAAAGCCTGATTCCTCTCTGTAGTAAAGTCATATTAACACGCCCGAAAATTGATCGGGCCTTGCCGCCGGAAAAGCTTTACCCCATTGCAAGAGAAATGATTTCTGACATACATATCATCCCTGATGTCGATAAAGCCGTGATACATGCGATTGAAACCGCATCACCCAAAGATGCAATCTGTATCGCAGGTTCTCTTTACGTGGTTGGCGAAGCAAAAGAATTATTTGAGAAAAATGCCGCTCTTTTAAGTAAAAACCAATAAACCGGTTATTATAACACCTAAATTATCAAGAGAAACACGCCATCGTGGAGCGTTCTCCCTATATTGGAATTCAAATGCGTTTGCCCTTCCTGAATTCTGCGTCAGGCTTGACATATCAGCACTGATGAACTATTTATTTGAGGGGTCGTGGAGTTTTTTCGATTCAATAGCTCCATGAATAATCAGCGACTACATCATACAAACTCATACATAAGGGCTCGTAAAGATAGAACAGAAAATATGGCTTTAAATAAATAGGGTATATGACTACACGCTTAACGCATTTTAATTACGAACACAAAATACCGCTGTTCTATCTTAACGATCCCTAATGTATTCAAACAGTGTATGATTTCGCTGCTGATCATTCATTACGCTATCCCCCTGTGTTAGGGTAGTTGTCACCTCTTGCCGGTTTGGTCACCGATGG
>CAZBOB010000046.1:0-27220 GCA_964492995.1 uncultured Desulfobacteraceae bacterium
TTTTCTTTGGCAAAAGTCGCTTAACCGGGTGTCCGTTTTTACTTGACCAGATCACTATTTACCCTATAGTGGCCGAGGCCTACCCACTTCAAATTTAGAAGCGATCCGACTTTTGGCGCATTCTTTCCTGTTTGAAATTGATGAGGTCTTAGAGCAAAAAACAGATCATAACTTTACAAGATGGATGGATGATATTGTCATAGGTATAGATAGCCGCAAGGAGGGAATCGAATTAATCAGTTCCATTTCAGATATGCTCAAAAGCAGAGGTCTTTCATTGAATTTAGCAAAGACCTCTATCTATGACAGTAAAGAAGCTAATTATCATTTTCAGATTGAAGAAAACAAATATTTGGATTCTTTAGAAGGCCTCTCTAAAAAAGATAAAAATTATGCCCAAAAGACAACAGAACTTAGGCGCAATTTTAGAAATCATTTTAAGGATCAAGAGCCTAAATATTGGGATAAAATTGCAAAGCGCTATATTACTGCATTCGGCAAATCGGGGTCAAATAAATTATTAACGGATATCGTTGATGTATATATGAAATATCCCGTATTGCGACCTAACCTTTTAATTTATCTTTCAAAATTTGGGTATAGTAAAACAGCGGCAAATAAGGTTGAGGAAATTCTAGAAGGGATAGACATTTTTGATGATATATCGTTGTACCAAATATGTAATCTAATAACATTATGGGAAGTACCCATGAAAAAGGAGGCTACTGAATTTGTCAAGCGTATTGACTCACGTTTGGTTGGCACCTCTTTCAAAACTAAAAAACCGGCGGATTTCTACTCTGTTTTATGGTTCAAGACAAAATATGAAGAGCCTGAAGACCTGTTTAAATTCATAAAAAAATATCAAAACCTATGGCAAAGTTATTCCTTTCTGCGGAGGCAAGTTACAGCAACCCTGGCTAGACTTTTAGTAACCAAAGGCAAAGAAGTACATAATCTTCTTAATTTACAACTTTCGAGCGGTATTGCAGACACTGTTTCGCTTGCGAATCAAATATATAGCTTTTCAAGATTAGAAGAGCTTGACAGTAGGATGCGTTTTTATCTTTTTCCAAAGAACAAACAAAGACCATATCCGCTGCAAAAGTTTTTAGTGCTTTGCTCGGTTCTAAATTCGGCTCCAATACGGGAAGATAAATCGAATACTGAAATCATAAAGTCTCATATATTTGATCCATACTTCCGAAAATGGCTGGATCAACAATATAAAGTAAAATAGGTGGGATGCACGTCTAACCTTTCTGCTGCACTCTGACCTGTGTTCCGCTGCCGCTTCACACCGGCAGGTGAGCAGCCCGTTCGGGCAATAAAACAGAAGGAGATGATTGGTGAAATCGAAAGTGATATCTTTAAAATTTGTTTCGGCTACAGATGAACCGGTGGGATATTTGATGGTGGAAACGGATGACGAAAAATTTGCCAAGCAAACCGCCCGTCAATGGGGCGAGAGTAAACTGGACACGCCGTTCGAAAGAGTGGAGTTGCATCAAGGAATCTTGGATTCGCCCGATTTAAATTCAGACATTTTCAATGGAGTTCGGGTCTGGGAATTGCCATTTTGATTTGACTTTATATCCTCTCCCTATTCGGACCCCAACAAAGAAGATGAAACACATTACAGTCAATACTTACCGGAAGGACAAATATTACCCGCGCGTAGTGAGGGCGGTAGGAAAAATATTGGCTCGTGCAGACGTTGTTGCCCCCTCAGATATCCTTATCGAGATGGGCAATCTTTCCAAGAAAAATTATGAATCGTGGCGTAAAGGGCAAGTTCCTTATCTTGAACGAGTATTTGAAGGCAGTCTTTCAAAAGCCAACCGAATTCTTCGCATTATCGGCTTTCATACTCATGACCTTAACATGGTGCCGCGGCAGACGGCTTACCATCAGTGGAGGAATGGGAAAAATCGAATACTGAGATTCTCCAAATCAGGTGATCCGAATATAGAAAAGGCCTATTCCCGCCATTATATTTGGAACCAGTCGCAGGAAAAGAAATTGAAAGTTATCAATAAGGCCATGCCCGATCAATGCAGTGCAGTTGATCACCACAGCGGGCCTATTGAAAAGCAATAAAAAACATAATGTCAGTTGCCTTTGGGGACTTCTCTAAGTGGCCCCGTCAACCGACCTTGATCGTTCGGCTTGACAAAGACACTATAAATATGTACAATTGTACCCATGAAAATTATTGCAGATACAAATACGTTTATTGCTGTTGCTCTAAATGAACCAGAAAAAGATTTGATTATACGATTGACTGAAGACTGTGAATTGGTTGCGCCGGAGGTATTGCCTTTTGAAATTGGCAACGCGTTAACGGCAATGATGAAAAAAAGCGTGTTACAGGCAGATGAAGTCGCTTCATCCTGGGAAATCGTTCAGCATATCCCAGTAGATTTACGGCATATTGATATAAAATCTGCCTTAAAAATCGCGACAAAATTTAACATATATGCATATGATGCCTATTTTTTAGAATGTGCCGATAGCCTTCGAAGTCCTTTGCTTACCCTCGACCTTGGTATGAAAAGGATTGCCCGGGAAATAGGGATTACCATATTGGAGTGAATATCATGAAAGTTTATACATATTCTGAAGCAAGACAGCGGCTTTCCGATGTACTTAATATCGCCCGAACTGAAGAAGTTGTTATCAAAAGAAGAGGGGGGGAAACTTTTTCAATCATTTTTAGAAAAAGTGAAAAATCACCATTTGATGTTCCGGGCATTAAAACCAAGGCAACCACGAAAGACATTCTTGATGCGGTTAAAGAATCAAGAGAACGATTTGCCGAATAAGACATTCAAGATTGACGGGCAGGGGCGAGCGGCTTTGCTTTAAACAGTATCTTGGTCTTCGAATTGCCCTGCCTTTATTAGCGGCGCAATCCCTGCCCACAAATTAACTCTGCGTTATAACCTTTGATACCCTACTAAACTTCCAATATATTAAGTCTTTATTGTTTTTCAGATACCCATTCCATAGCAGAAAAATGTGAGGTTGTAAGAGATGGATGGTAGGACCGGAAGTTTGATTTTTGTCGGACAGTTGCTGGTCGGGAACAGAAAAAAGGCGGGTTCTATCATATTTCAGACATTGCTAATGGAGGGATAAATCTTTCCGGCCTGAACTCAGGTCTCAATAGACCCGCCTCAAGTAAATCCCGAACCGGCAGTGCAGGTATAGCAGTGATCCGCTGTAGCGATGAGGCTGTCCGGCTCCGGAGGCCCCGGCATTTCAGAAACATGGATTTTTCGTCCTCCCATGAAAAGGCCCCTGGCAAGATTAAAATCACAATCGTAAAGGTATCCGTCCCATGAAACAGAGACCATGGTGCGGCACATCACGCCTTCAACAGAGCAGGGGTTGAAGCCGGAAGAGAGCTTGGCCATATATTTTTCCAGGTTGCCCGATTTTATGAGCCACCGGCGATATCTTCCCAGAGGTACATTGGCAAAATTAAAGAGATGGTTGAAAACAATTCCCCATTTGTCCTTCAGTACCTGACGAAACCTCTTTTCCGCTTCAACCTGCACCGGCGGAAGAAATGCCCCGGTGGGGTTAGACACCAGATTGAGTCCTAAACCGGAACCCTTGTGTCCATACCCAAGGGCATTCAGCTTTTTCAGTGCATGGATGCTGACTTTAAAGATGCCGTCACTCCGCTGTGAATCTGTCTGGAGCTCGTTTAAAGAAGGAAAAGAGGCGACAATGATTACGCGATAAGATTTTAACAGCTCAAACAAATGGTCTCTTTTTCCGTCGTTCAAGGCCGACAGGTTTGAGCGCAGCATAAGCCGTGAGGCCAAAGGAGACATTTCTTGTATCAGCTTGCTGATATGGGGATTCAGTTCAGGCGCTCCACCGGTGATGTCTATGGTTTCAAATCGGCTTCGCCGGGCATAGAACACTATAGAGGTCTGACCACGGTAAGCTATTAAAAAGATAAATTATTTTATATTATTAGACACGATTTTTGGGCTTAGACCTATCTTTTTGTCACCAAAAATAGCTGTTTAAGGAGAATCTTTTCAATTGCCGCGTGCAAGACGACACTACATTCCAGGTTATATTTGGCATATTACCCATCGTTGTCATAAAAAAGAGTTTCTTTTGAAATTTGCAAAGGACCGACGACGGTGAATGTATTGGCTTTTCGAAGCAAAGAAAAGGTTTGGATTAACTATCTTAGGTTATATGATTACCTCAAACCACATCCATCTGCTTGTTATTGATGACGGTCCAAGTGATATGATCTCCAAATCAATGCAGTTGATTGCGGGGCGTACAGGCCAAGAGTACAATCAGCGCAAGCGTCGTAAAGGCGCATTTTGGGAAGACCGATACCATGCAACGGCTATAGAGGGCGATGATCACCTATTTCGCTGCATGGTTTACATTGATATGAATATGGTACTCACCGGCACTGTTTCTCATCCTTTTGAATGGGAATTTTGCGGATACAATGAAATTCAAAATCCAAGGAAAAGATATGCCTTAATCAATTATAAGAAATTAACTGAATTATTGCATAGTAGATCAATTGAGGATTTTAAAGATTTATACAATAGATGGATTGAAGAAACTCTCAGAATTAATCGTCATGTACGAGACAGCAAGTGGACCCAGAGTGTTGCTGTAGGCGGCAAAAAATTTGTTGAAATGACAAAAGACAGACTCGACTATCGTGCAGAAGGGCGAAAGGTTGTCAAATCGGGTGAAGATTACCAACTTTGTGAGCAACAGGCATCTTATATAGCCAATTCTGGCCATAAAAAGGTAACTCTAAGCGATGATAACACCTATTTATGGAACGTTTCTACTTTAAATTAAGATAGATAGCTTGGTCAGACCCCAATAGCTAATCTCCCCGGTCTGAATCCGAAGCTGTATTCCGAAAAATCCGGATCAAATATCGGAGTCAGGACCTGTGAAATCGCCTGTTGAATCAATCTGTCCTGTACGGTCGGTATCCCCAAGGGACGGGTTCCCCCCGTCGGTTTAGGTATTTCGACACGCAGGACCGGTAAAGGATCATAGGTTCCCTCCATTAACGATTCACGGATATTTTCCCATTTATCGCGAATAACATCAGGGAACTCCTTAATTGACAGACCGTCAACTCCGGCAACGCCCTTATTCGATCTTACCCGCTTCCACGCTAAGCGCATGTTTGGACGGGACAGTATCCGTTCCAATAGATGATCATTTGGGTCGGGCGGTTCTACAACGCGCCGCACGTTCACTCCTCTGGTCAGATTCTTCATGTCATACGAACCCATTGGGACCCTTCCCTGCTCTATGTTTGGCCCTTCACCATGTCCCGGACATTACTCCGGGCCTTGGGCTACTATGGCCGCAGTTTATCCCGCTCCAGGCGGGGCTGACTTCTGCCCGATCACCTTACAGGTTACCCCGTAAAGCGCGACCTTGGTTACCATGCGGCGATGGTATCCTGTATGGCTCCCTTTGTTTCTTAGCGTGACAGTGGGCGGATCGCTTTCCCAATAGTCACCGGGACTTGGCTTACCGGTCGCCCCATCCGGTCTTTTCACCGGATACCAGGCCATATATCTCCCAAACTCGCCAGGTCTGGCAGATCTCCCCGGATAAGAACGTGAACTTTTATTACACAACCGCAGCATTTACCCTATCTCCCGAACCCTGGGCTTCGTTATGTTGTGCTAACTTACCCGAAAACTGGGCCTTATATGCCATTTCTGTTCGTCGGCTCATAGCTTTGCACTCAGGGTTGCCGCTCCCTTTAGTCGCTTTCACCTGCGGCTCGCCTTACGCTTCGCTCCAGCCCTTCAGACCTCGCCTCGCGGCGACGCCCTTGCCTTCGGCTAATACTTGTGCTAATAAATCTAAAGACTTATTAACAGGATTCACGTATAGGGGACTTTCACCCCATTAGTTCACGCCCATGCCGGACGTACACAATCTCTTCCAGTGGAGCGCAAAAAACCGCGCCCGCTGAAAAGTACGTTCGCTCTCTAATGACAAATTCTGCGTCAATTACGATACTCGAAAAAAATCATATTGACTTATATCACCTCAAAGTTTATATTACGAAGTATCAACTATAGCGAAAAAAGGGGGATATAATATGAAGGCAACTGCAAAAGATCTTCGGTTCCGTTCAAAGGAGCTGCTTAATACGGTCAATAGAGGCGAGGAGGTCGTAATAACCTTCCGTGGCAAGCCCTGCGCCAAACTGGTACCCTATGGAGAAACAAAGGACCAAAATAGAAAGAGCGAATTGTTTGGAATCTGGAAAGATAACAATATTGTTCAAAACGTAAACGAATATGTCAGGGATTTGAGAAAAGGGAGATTCTAAATGCTTATCGATACTGATGTTCTTATTTGGTACATGAAGGGAAATAAAAAGGCCTATAATGCCATAGAGAATTCAGAAAATTTCTTTATCTCAGTTGTTACATATATGGAATTGGTTCAAGGAATGAGAAACAAAACTGAGCTAAATGCACTGCGAAAGGCGCTTTATGGTTGGAACGCTAAGATCCTATATATTTCAGAAGAGATTTCCGTTAAAGCCATGTTTTTTGTAGAACAACATTATTTAAGCCATTCCATCCAGTTGGCAGATTCTTTAATAGGTGCTACGGCCATTGCGTACGGGTTACCCATTCTAACGGGTAATGACAAACATTATAAAATCCTTAAGAACCTGCAATTAAAAAAATTCCGACCATAATCGCTAAAATATCGTAGCGAACAACCCAATGCACCGGATGCGGCAAAAGGCCGGGGCTTTTATTATCTACTGAATTTTGACACCTTTTTTCGTTTTTGCATAGTTCTGTGGCAGCCTTTTGCACTTGGTGATCGGGAGCGTGGGAAGCATGAGAAAATTTAGAGGACAAAAAAGATATTACAAAAAATTACTGAATAATGATTTAGATGTCTATTTCGACAATCTTGATTATAATTCATGGTTTAATTTTTGGCATGATCATCCAGATTGGTACGGGTATGGAAATATTTCGTGGAAACATCTCAGCCTACATTTGAAAGCCTTAATACGACGCTTCAATTATTTGAAAACAAAATTATCAAATAGATCAGAAGATTTTCAGATCTTTTGCATAATTGATATTAACGATTCAAGTCAAAACGCAGTCTATATTCATACAAAGAATCCTAATCAGGATAACTTTCCCGTACAGGTTGAGAAGCACGATGGCAATATAAGTATATCGGGTCAGCTAAGAGAATTATTAAAATCTTCAGGATATGATTGGTTTTTCTACAAATGGAATAGAGATGATGAAATAGTTACACTAATATATGTTTACGACAAGAATATGGGCCTATTAATCGATAAGAATTAAAAGGTTACGCTAACAACCGCCTGTAAAAGGACCGCAAAAGGCGGGCGACTGTGGCTTTTACGGTTTCATCATATAACTTTACATCTGCTGAGTCCGTGTTCCCTTTGCGGCCTGTAAGGCGGGGTTTGTTGGTTAGGCGGTCGTGTAGTCTCAGCAGTCGTCTATCCAAATCAACAGGGACAACAAGAAAGGAGCGAAAATGAACTGGTATATTCAAGTGTTGAAGAAATATGCTGTTTTCAACGGACGAGCACGACGCAAAGAGTATTGGTATTACTATCTATTTTACATGCTCATCTACATAGTGTTTATCATCATTGATGTCGTGACAGGCACTTTTAGTGCTGGCACTGGAATGGGGCTTCTGAGTGGAATATATACAATAGCGGTTTTAATCCCAAGTATAGCGGTGGGAGTTAGGAGACTCCACGACACTAGTCGCAGTGGTTGGTGGCTGTTGATCGGATTGATACCGATAATAGGTGCCATTGTACTCATTGTTTTCTTTGCGTCTGACAGCAAACCAGAAAAAAACCAATATGGACCAAATCCAAAGGCGGCTACAGCATAATAACCGCCTATCAAAACGCTTGAGACAGACTGGGCAAAGCCGTGCCTTTTTAAAAGGCAGTATTTATCCGACAGTGTTTACCTTTATCATAGTTCTCTGTTTATCTTTGCCCAGCCCCTCAGCTTTTATGCTTCGAATCAAATGAACGATCAAAAATATATAGACATATGTGGATGTGATGTTGAGGATAAAGAATCCTTGGCTCTTTTTAGGCTAAAAAGAAAAGAATGGAAACGATGCTTAATCGATGACAACCATTCCGTATCTAAACAAATTTTGCATCTTCTTTGGAATGATACCGTTTTCCGAGCATTTAATGAAGCCAGAAGATTGTCAATGGAAAAACGATATGATGATGTGGGACTTAACGGCCCTTTGGTAAATTTGTTAGATGAAGGATTTGTTGCTTTACAAGTAATGGCAATAAGGCGTTTGACTGATCCAAATTTTTACGATCCAAATAAGGCGGTCATATCCCTTCTTCGAGTAATTGATGATATTGGGGAAAATCTACACATATTCACCAGAGAGAACTATATATGTTTTGATGGTACTTCCTATGAAGGTCTGTCGCATGAAAAAGATGGAATAAATTGGCTTCATTGGGATAGGAAACATAAAAATTTTGATCGTCTTTCAGGAGCTTCTATTTCAAATAGATCAA
Source organism: uncultured Desulfobacteraceae bacterium (assembly GCA_964492995.1). GTDB lineage: Bacteria > Desulfobacterota > Desulfobacteria > Desulfobacterales > UBA11574 > S5133MH16. The sequence goes on from CAZBOB010000046.1 coordinate 8,621, forward strand.
GGCATGACAAGTTGGATAAAAAATTCATATCCTCTTTAAGGTCTGACAACCCTGGTAAAATCAAGCTTACTGATAGACAAAAAGGGATCACTCTTAATAAGCTTGATGAAGCATATAAAGCGATAGTAAAATCAGGTTCATTTTTAGGGGCGGTAATTCTATATGAACACTCATTAGGTGGTATCCCTGTTCCACAATATGATCAATTTAAAAATCTAGATAAAGCTGCGATTAAGGCAGAAGACTTATCTGTACTTAGCACTTTTTGGAGAGATAAAGAAGTGAGCTCGTGGGATCAAGAGCTTTGGCCAGATTTTTAAAGCATAACCAGTCGCTGGTGGGGTAGGCGAGGACCATGCAGCCCCACAGCTTTGTATTAGAGCGCAACAGGTGCAGTTATGAAGCGAATTTTTGTCCCAACAGTTACGGGTTCCGATTGGCAGCGCCTTCTTGGCAAGCCGAAACTGCATTGGAAATCGGGGCGTTCTGCTATGTCCGCAGCAGCATGCTGGGAGGAGAGTGAACCACAGTTACCCAGCGAAATTTCAGATTTGCTCGAAGCGAGTGGCGATAAATCTCTTGCTTCCCTTGAGTTGCTGGTGGCCATTCCAGAATGGGAAGTTGATTTACCCGGAGGTGAACGGGCTTCGCAGACTGATATTCTCGCCGTCACCAGAAATGAGCTTGGTCTTGTGGTTCTCTGCGTTGAGGCCAAAGTCGATGAACCATTTGGGCCAACCTTAGGTGAGAAAAAAGCGGATGCTTCGGAAGGCCAATTGGAGAGGATCTTGTATCTTGAGCGCCAATTGGGCTGTTCGTCATCTCTGGAAGGCAGCATCCGCTATCAGTTGTTACATAGAACAGTTTCAGCCATCTTAACTGCCCGAGCATTTCACGCAGGTATTGCGGCGATGCTTGTGCATTCCTTTAGCCCCACCACCCGGTGGCGCGAAAATTTTGATGCTTTTGCTCTGGCGATCTGCGGCAATCATGTGACTGACGATTTGTATGAAATAGAACTCAGTGAAGGTCCAAGACTGATGATCGGTTGGTGTAAAGGCGCTGAAAAATATTTATCAGTGGATTTGCCAAGTGCACTCTAACCTATCGCTTGACCAAACGGGAGTCATTCAGTCGCTCATCGTAAAAGCTTTATGATATCATCTGGTTTTTCGCCGTAGGTCAGCTCAACGTTATAACCTTTGATACCCTACTAAACTTCCAATATATTAAGTCTTTATTGTTTTTCAGATACCCATTCCATAGCAGAATAATGTGAGGTTGTAAGAAATGGCAGGACCGGAAGTTTGATTTTTGTCGGCCAGTTGCTGGTCGGGAACAGAAAAAAGGCAGGTTTCTATCGCATTTCAAACACCGCTAATGGAGGGGTCGATCTTTCCGGCCTGAACTCAGGTCTCAATAGCTCCGCCTCAAGTAAACCCCGTTCCTGCCGTGCAGGTATAACAGTGATCCGCTGTAGCGATGTGACTATCCGGCTCCGGAGGACCGGACATTTCAGAAACATGAATTTTACGTCCTCCCATGAAAAGGCCTCTGGCAAGATTAAAATCACAATCGTAAAGAAATCCGTCCCATGAAACAGAGACCATGGTGCGGCACATCACGCCTTGAACAGAACAGGGGTTGAAGCCGGAAGAGAGCTTGGCCATATATTTTTCCAAGTTGCCCGATTTTATGAGCCACCGGCGATATCTTCCCAGAGGCACATTGGCAAAATTAAAGAGTTGGTTGAAAACAATTCCCCATTTGTCTTTGAGGACCTGACGAAACCTCTTTTCCGCCTCAACCTGGGCCGGCGGAAGAAATGCCCCGGTGGGATTGGAGACCAAATTGAGTCCTAAACCGGAACCCTTGTGCCCATACCCAAGGGCATTCAGCTTTTTAAGTGCATGGATGCTGATTTTAAAGATACCGTCACCTCGCTGGGAATCTGTCTGGAACTCGTTTAAAGAAGGAAAAGAGGCGACAATGATTACGCGATAAGATTTCAACAGCTCAAACAAATGGTCTCTGTTACCGTCGTTCAAGGCCGACAGGTTCGAGCGCAGCATAAGCCGTGATGCCAAGGGAGACATTTCTTGTATCAGCCTGCTGATATTGGGATTCAGTTCAGGCGCTCCACCGGTGATATCTATGGTTTTAAATTGGCTTCGCCGGGCATAGGAAACAACTTGCTTTACGATTTCTGGTCCCATATTTTCTTTACGGGCCGGTCCGGCATTCAGATGGCAGTGACGGCATGTCTGATTGCATAGAAAACCCACATTCACCTGTAAGGTATGGGTTTTCGCCCGGTTTAGTTTAAGACCGTGACCGGAGAGGGTCAGGCTGAACGGAGCAACACCAACCGGATCTTCCGATGAGACCGTATCCTTTTTATATAATTTTTGCTCGGTAAGCATTATTTTCCCTGACTTTTGTTTTAGATTGAAAACCTGGTCCTCTGTGCCGGGTCAGAGCTATATGGCCTTGCCTGAAGAAACGCCGTAAGAGTTTGAAGTGAGCTAAAGTTAAGGAATTTTGCCAATTATATAAAATCATCGGAGCGCAGCGACTCCATAACTTTAGGCACTTTAGGTCACTTATCACTTTTAACTTGTCCGGCTTGTAGGATAACAGACCCTTTTTGGGTCAAACCAAAACCTGGTCTTATGGATCAGGATTTTTTACTCTTCTATTCTTCACAGGCTTCAGGAGTGCATGCCCTCCCTTTAAGATGGAAAAAGAACTTGAGACTTTTTTTAATCTTATTGGAAAATATCTTGGGAGAAAAATATGTTCCGGCAACCTTTTTATTAATTTCACCTATTGTGGGATAGGGATGCACAGCAGACGCCAGAGTGGAAAGTTTGACCTTCCCATTTAACATTGCCACCCATTCACTGATCAGGTCTCCTGCTCGGGGGCCTAAAATCTGAACACCCACCGGCTTTTCTTTCTCATCCAGGATCATTTTAATCTTGCCGATTTTTTCGCCCTCTGCCAGGCTTCGGTCGTTGTCCTGGAATTCCTCTGTCCAGACAGCATAATCGATTCCGGCTGCCCGTGCTGTTTTTTCATTCATTCCGATGCTTGCCAGTTCGGGATCTGAGTAGGTACACCATGGCAGAAAAGTATAATCGGTTTTCCGGGGAAGATGAAAAATTGCGTTGGTGATTACAATGCCCCCTTCGTAGCCGGCTGCATGAGTAAACTGGAAGCCTCCGTTGACATCTCCGGCTGCATAAATGTGTTTGTGATTTGTCCTTAGCCTTTTATCTACCTTGATGCCTCTTTTATCAAATTTAACACCAATATCTTCGAGCCCCAGTTCTTCGACATTGGCGGATCTGCCCATGGCCACAAGAATGATTTCAGCTTTCAGATGGATGGTTTTGCCCTCAGCATTTTTTATGACCACTTCTTTGTGGCGGCCCAGATCTTTTGTAGCTTCAATGGAAGAATTTAATTGGAAGACCACACCTTCGGAGCGCATGACGTTCATAACCCCATCGGCCATGTCTTTGTCCTCTTTTCCCAGAATCTGTTCGCCACGATCCACAATATAAACCTTTGTTCCCAGACGGTTAAAGGCCTGTCCCATTTCTGTTCCTATGGGACCGCCGCCTAAAATGATCATGGATTGTGGTAGATGATCCAAATAAAAAATTTCTTTGTTGGTGATATGAGGCGTGTCCATCAGTCCTTCAATGGGAGGAACCATGGGAGATGAGCCTGTCGCGATAACCCAGTTCTTTGCAGAGAAGGTTTTTCCGTTCAGCTTGATGGTGTGTTCATCTGTAAATTTTGGGTCTCCAAATTCTACTTTGGCCCCAAGATTGCAGAATCTTTCTTCGGAATCATGCTTTTGAATGATGCTTATCACCGATTTAATTCTTTTTGACACCTGCTCAAAATCTACCGGAGGCACCTCAACTTGGGGTAGACCGAAGGCTTTGGCATTTTTCATCTGGTGATAAACATGAGCCGTTTTGATCAACGTTTTACTGGGGACGCATCCAAAATGCAGACAGTCACCGCCAAGCTCCTTTTCTTTTTCAACCAGCAGTGTTTTAGCTCCCAGTTGGGCGGCACCGGATGTAACTGTCAGTCCGGCGGCACCGCCGCCGATCACTCCGATATCATAATCATAATTGGCCATGACATTCTCCTTGTTTTGTGAACCGCCGGGAGCGCTTACTTCGCAGATCCAAACTAACAACAGCCTCCCTTTGCCAAATTTTGGGGCTTTTCAAAGGGGGATGGATAACAGGGTGTACCGGAATAAGTACCTGGATTTTGCACGAGTCGGAGACTTTCATATGCAAGGCACTTAAGGGTGAAGTCATAGTGAACTATTACGAGCCCTTAATAACGCAGCAGATGGAAGCCTCCGGCTTGCCCTTTGGGTGAAAATTAATGAATTAAAAAGATCATCTTCTTCAATTAAGTCACCTAAAAATTCTCATTAATTTTCATGCAAGATTCAGGAAGTAAAAACTTTTTGAAATATCTGTCGTAGTTATCCTCAGATCCTTACATGGCAGGATCTCAAGACGCATAAATGGAACACTTACGTACCGCCATGGCTGCTTCCTGCAAAGCTTCGGCAAAGGTGGGATGGCCGTGGACTGTCCGGGCGATGTCTTCGGAACTTGCACCGAATTCAATAGCCAGAACACATTCAGCGATCATGTCCGCGGCGCGCGGTCCGATGATATGTACGCCCAAAATTCGATCGGTTTTAGAATGGGCGATGATCTTGACAAAGCCGTCCTTTTCCCCCATGCACCGGGCGCGCCCGGCCCCTGAAAAGGGATAGGCGCCGATACAATAGGGGATATTGCGCGCTTTTACCTGTTCCTCGGTGAGACCGACATTGGCAACCTCGGGCCAGGTATAGACTACCGCCGGAATGGCATCATAATTTACCTCACCGGGGAGGCCGGCGATACACTCGGCAGCGGCGATTCCTTCTGCCGAAGCTTTATGGGCTAGCATAGGTCCCGGGATGAGATCACCGATAGCATAGATGGAAGGAATGTTGGTTCTATATGCTTCATCTACCAACACATGGCCGGTTCGAGAATCGGTTTCCACGCCGATTTCTTCCAACCCCAAATTTTGCGTCAAGGGCCGTCTGCCAACCGACACCAGGAGACGATCACACGTAATCGTATCTTCTTTTCCGTTAGATTCCAATGTCATCCGTACTTTGTTTCTAGATATTTTGGCGCCGGTAACCTTTGTGTTTAGGTAAATTTCCAGCCCCTGCTCTTTGAGAATCCGACCCAAGGATCGGGCCACCTGACCATCCAGGGTGGCGGCAATTTGAGGCAGCATTTCAACAACAGTAACGTTTGCGCCCAGGCGAAGCCAGACCGATCCCAGTTCCAAACCGATATACCCCCCTCCCACAATACCCAAGTGCTTGGGAACCGTTTTAAATGAGAGGGCTTCCGTAGAAGTGACGATATGTTCGCCGTCAAATTCGAGGCCAGGCACTTGAACCGGCTTACTGCCGGTGGCAAGAATGATCGACCGGGTTTCAAGGGTCTGCGGTTTCCCCTTGCCCGAAGAACCGGAAGATTTCGATATTTCAATGCGATCAACCCCGGCAAGACGGGCCGTTCCATGGAAAATTCGGATGCTGTTTCCTTCAAGAAGCTTGCGAACATTATCCGTGAGCGCTTCAACCACCTGTTCTTTGCGAGCCATCATTGCAGGCAGATCCAGACTTAATTTTCCTGTTTTAATCCCGTGGGAAGCAAAGTGATCTTTAGCCAGATGAAAGTATTCACTGGAGTCCAGCAGCACTTTACTCGGGATGCAGCCGATATTAAGACATACACCACCCAAACGGGCCTCCTTTTCAATACAAGCCACCTTTAAGCCCAGTTGGGCCGCGCGTACGGCCGCCACGTATCCTCCGGGGCCTGTACCTATAATAATAAGGTCGTAAATTTCTTTCTGTGTCATATTTAAATCTCCATCATAATCCGTTCCGGATTCTCAATGATTTCCTTAATCCGTACCAAAAAGGTGACTGCTTCTCTTCCGTCCACGATTCGGTGATCATAAGTAAGGGCCACGTACATCATGGGCCGTATTTTTATCTCATTATCCACAACCACCGGCCGTTTCTCAATTTTATGCATTCCTAATATGCCGCTTTGGGGAATATTTAAAATCGGGGTGCTGAGCAGAGATCCAAAAACTCCGCCGTTACTGATCGTAAATGTGCCTCCTTCTAAGTCGGCCAGTTCAAGGCGATTGTTTTTTATTTTATCCACGTAGTCCACAATTGCCTGTTCCAGTTGTGCAAAGCTTAAACCTTCAGCATTGCGAATGACCGGGACCACCAGACCGCGATCGGCGCTGATGGCAACACCGATATGGTGATAGTGGTGGTAAACAATCTCTTTCCCGTCAATAAATGCATTAATTTCAGGAAATTCTTCGAGGGTCTCCACGCATGCTTTGATAAAAAAAGACATAAATCCCAGAGATACCCCATACTTTTCACGAAAGGTTTCCTTGAACTGGGTCCGGATGTTCATGGTACGGGTCATGTCGATCTCGTTAAAAGTGGTGAGCATGGCGGTATTCTGTTTGGCTTCCACAAGGCGTGATGCAATGCGCTGGCGAATCGGACTCATGGGTTTGCGGCTGATGTCTTGCCGCTCAGGCGATACGGGTTCCAAGGATATTTCAGGCTTTGAAACCGGAGTTTCCCGGGTTTCCGGTGGAGCAGGCCCGCGCACCTGAACGGCTGTTTGGGCCTGCTCCAGATATAGAAGTACATCGCCTTTGGTAATTCTGTTACCCGGCCCGGTGCCGGTAACGGCGGTAATATCGATATTTTTTTCAGCAACCAACCGCCGCACCGACGGCGGAATGATTTGCCGTATTTCGGATGGTGGCGGTTCCAGGGGTGCTTTTTCGGGAGAAACCACAGCCGGCGTCGGCGCCTCGATCACTTCAGGTGGAACCCGAGGCATTTCCTCTTCTTCTTTTGGCAGGGCCGGTTTGGATGGATAAGCCGGTGCTGCTTCGGTATCGATAATCCCCACCACCGTGCCGATGGCAACAGTTTCTCCTTGGGATACCCGTATCTTTAAAACTCCTGACGCCTCGGCCACGATTTCCAGGGTGACCTTGTCGGTTTCCACAACAAAGAGCGGGGCGTCTTTTTGAATCGTATCTCCGTCCTTTTTGTACCACTCCACAAGAACCGCTTCCTGCACGGATTCTCCAACATTCGGAATTTTGATTTCTATCTCCATGGTTGCTCCTTTGCCCTATCCACAGAAAGAAAACTTTAAGCGTTCAACCTAATTGAGCGAAAGTCGAGGATGCCCCAGCTTCAAGGCGTCACGGGTGAAGCCGTAGTGCACTACTGCAAACCCTTGACAACGCCGAAGATGGGGTATCCTCGGCTTTCCCGAAGGGTAAACAAAATCGAGATAAAATAGCAAAATTCATGTCTCATTACTGATAGAAATATAAAAATGGAGTAAAACCATTAAAATACTTCTTGATATAAAGACGTTATGATCGTTCTCGGTTTTGTTTACGATCAATCAGGTTTTTACTTTTCAGCTATGCCCAAAGCCTCTTGGATGACGGCGTTCTGTTCCTTTCGATAGACATTGGGGAAACCGGTTGCCGGGCTGGCCGAGGCTTTTCGACCGATGTACTCAACCGGTTTTCCGGTTATTCTTTCGAGGCGACGACCCATAAAAAACCACGCCCCCATGTTCTCCGGCTCTTCCTGAACCCAGAAGTATTGCCCGGCTTTGAGATATTTTTTGATCACATTTTTCAGCTGCTTTTCAGGAAAGGGATAAAGCTGTTCCATGCGTACAATAGCAGTATCGCGTTTTTTCATTTCTCGGCGTTTTTGAAGTAATTCATAAAATATCTTGCCGCTGCAAAAAACGACTCGGTTGCCTTTTTTTATGGTGTCCGGGTCGTCAAGCACTTGCTGAAATGATCCGGAGGCCATGTGGCTGAGATCGGAAACCGCCAGGGGATGGCGTAACAGACTTTTTGGGGTCATAATCACAAGGGGCTTGCGAAAATCGCTTATTACCTGGCGCCGGATGAGGTGAAAATACTGGGCGGGTGTGGTGAGATTGCACACCTGGATATTATCGCCCGCACACAACTGCAAGAAACGCTCCAGGCGGGCGCTGGAATGTTCAGGACCCAGCCCTTCCCATCCGTGAGGAAGCAGTAAAACCAGACCGCTTAAACGCCGCCATTTTGTTTCTCCGCTGGCGATGTAAAGATCGATGACCGATTGAGCGTTGTTTGCAAAGTCGCCGAACTGTGCCTCCCAGATGACAAGACCTTGAGGCTGTGCCAGAGAGTAACCGTATTCGAAGCCAAGAATACCCGCCTCGGAAAGCATGCTGTCATACACCGAGAAGCGGCCTTGGTTTTTTTCGACCCTATTCAGTGGCACATATTCTTTTCCGCTTTGGGTATCAATTAAAACACTATGTCGCTGGCTAAAAGTGCCGCGGCCGCTGTCCTGGCCACTCAAACGGATGGGAATACCTTCTGCCAACAACGAGGCAAAGCAAAGGGCCTCTGCATTGGACCAATCGATATTTTGTCCCTTTTCAACGCAATCGAGCCGTTTTTTTAACAGTCGTTCGAGTTTGGGATTCAGGGAAAATTCATCCGGAACGGTGTTCAGTTTATGGGCAAAAGAAACGAGTTTTTCCTCCGGCACTCCGGTTTTCAGAGCTTCATGGGTGTAACGTCCGTGAAAATTTTTCCAGTTTTCATAAAACCGGGATTCGGGAAAGACACAAACACTTTCTTTAACCGCCTGAAAGGATTTTTGTAGGTCGGTGTTTATTTTTTCCTGAATAGCATCCAGGTTTTGTTTTTGGACATGGCCTTCTTCAATTAATTTTTGGGAATAAACTTCGTGAATGTATGGTCGTCCCCGGATTCGTTCATACATCAGGGGCTGAGTGAAATAGGGCTCGTCGCCTTCATTATGACCGTACCGCCGATAACAGACTACATCGATGACCACATCTTTGTTATAGGCCTTCCGGTATTCGGCGGCAAGCCGGACAACATGAACAGCGGCTTCCGGATCTTCACCATGCACATGGAAAATAGGGACCATCAGCATTTTAGCCACATCTGTAGCGTATCGGGTGGAACGGGCGTTTTCCGGAAGCGTTGTATATCCAATCTGGTTATTGATGATCAAATGGATGGTGCCGCCGGTTTTATAGCCTGCTATCTGAGACATATTAAGGGTTTCGGTCACAACACCCTCACCAGCAAAGGCTGCGTCGCCATGGATTAAAAGCGGTAAGACCGTGCTCTTATTGTCGCTTCCGAGGATGTCCTGGCGGGCCCTGGCAAACCCTTGAACAACCGGATTCACGGACTCCAAATGGCTTGGATTGTTGACCAGAAATATGCGAAGAGACTGCCCTTGGTGTGTCTTTATATCCGCCAGATACCCGTTGTGATACTTAACGTCGCCGGAGCCGAAGATGTTGTCCGGATCATGGCAGTTTTCGAATTCGCTGAAAATTTCTTGGTAAGACTTGTTCAGAATATTGGTCTGGACATTTAAACGGCCGCGATGGGCCATGCCCAGAATTATTTCACGGTGCCCCTGCTGTCCGGCCAAACTGACAAGAGAATCAAGTATGGGGATAATGACTTCCGCACCCTCTATGGAAAACCGCGTCTGGCCCAAATAGGTTTTGTGAAGGAACTGTTCAAACAGGGCGGATTCATAAAGTTTTCCTAAAATCCTAAGCTTATCTTCAGGACTAAGATCCGGACGGTTTCGAACCGGCTCCATGCGATCCTGCAACCAGCGGCGTTCATCGGGATCCTGCATATGCATAAATTCTACGCCGATGGATCTGCAGTAGGTTTCTTTAAGAATGTTGATGATATCCTTCAGCGAAGCTTGGTTGTTTTTAGAAAGGTTTTGGATGTAAAACAGGGTATCCAGATCCTTTACGGTAAGATTGAAAGCCGCTATATTCAGTAAAGGATGGTCGATGGGACAGGACGTAAGGGGGTCCAGACAGGCCAGTAGATGGCCGATATTACGATAACGTGATATCAGTGCGTGAACACTGGATTGCCGCAAAGCCTGCTCTTCATCCCAAACGGGTACGGTTTCACTATATTGGACACCGGCCAATTCAAAGCCCTCAAAGAAAAAACGCCAGTCCGGAGATACCGCGTTGGGATCGACTTTCCACTGTTCATATTGGGCGTCGATGAAGTCCGCGTTAAACGTTTCAAATAGGTCCATGCGCTTGTGCCTAATTTTTGATGGTTGTGATTGGTCAACTGTGACCGGTCATCGACCATCTGTCTTTCTCGTTTTTTCCGATGGTTGCTTCTTGAACCATTCCACCACCAATTCGGAAACCTGTTGGCGATGCTCCTTGTGGCTGAACATGTGATCCGCGCCGGGAAAAATGGCCAGCGTTGTGTTTTCACGATTCAATTTTTGCGCCAGGTATGCTTCTTGTACCGGGATGATTTTGTCGTGGTCACCGTGAACAATCAGCAACGGAGCCTGCAGAGTTGCTAGTGTTTTCGGGAGATTATACCCTCCGGCGTCAGCAAAAAAGCCGGTTGAAAGTTGCAGTGAGCGGCCCCGGCCGCTAAAGGATACCCTGCCGGTGTCATAGAGTTGTTTGCGCTGGCTTTGGCTGAGAAAATGAGTTGCATTTAGCCCGGATAAACGGCCTGCCAAGGCACATACCGCCTTTACCGTGTTCATCCGGGCTGCGGTGAGGATGGAAATTACCGCCCCCATACTGTGCCCCGCAAGGCCTATCCACAAAGCACCCTTTTCCGCGATAAAGCCGGTTGCAATCTTCATTTCCTCGATCTGTTTGGAGTAGGTAGATTCATCAAATCTGCCTTGGCTCTGACCATTTCCGGAAAAGTCAAATCTAAGGGCCATGAAAGCTTCCCCTTCCAGCTTGCTGCAAATATGGCGTATTATACCGGTGTGTCGGGAGCAGGTAAAGCAATGTCCAAAAACAACACCGCGGTGGGCAGGTCTGTCAGGCAGATGAAGCGTTCCTGTCAGTTTTTCTCCCTGATGATTATAAAAGTGCACCGGTTGTTCCATAAGAAATCCTTACGGGTAACATCCCGGTATTGCCGGTCCGGAATTAAGGGTTGACGGCTTCGTAAAAAGTCCAACTTCTGCGTTGCGCTGCATCCTTCGTCACTGCAGCGTACTATAAGTACGCCTCATTCCTCAGGATTTGCGCGCCTTTTTATCCCGCTGGTTTTATGCGGGGGAATTTGGATCTTTTTACTTTGCCGTCGGATTTTGACTTTTTACGAGTTCATTAAGGGTTCACTCAAAAAGAACTTCGCATTTTGGATGCCGATAAATTCCGACCGGCTGCGTTACGAAGACTCGAAATAAAATGACTAATCTCCCAGTTTAGCCATGTGGTCATCGTAAAGGGTTTCAAGAAAAAGTTTGTGCTTTGCTTCTTCCTGGCAAAGCAACTTGAGGATTTTAATGTGCTCGGCATTATCCGTCTTTTTCTGCAGTTCATTATACATTTTTAAAGCCTGTTCTTCCCGCTTCATGGCCAGCCGTAAAATATCCGTATAACTCATTCCATCCTGATATTGTAGATCGATCATATAGTCGCTCCGTTTCATATCAGGTATCCATTTGAATTTATATTCTTCCAACACCTCTTTATTGGCTTCCAAATTTTCAAGCATGGTCTGGTGCTTTTTCTCTTCTTCGGCCATCTCTTCCAAGGATTCTCTAACGCCTGCAAAAGAGGTCTGTTTCGCTGCATCCGTATAAAAAGCGGCGGCTTCCTTTTCTTTTTCTATGGCAAAACCGATAATCTCCTCAAAAGACTCAAAACTCATAATATACCCTCCTTTAATGTATTAGTTTTCTCACTTATGCGTTTCTTTTGGGTTGACAGGGTTTTTGAAGAAAATCATAATCTCAAAATGTACTCTTATCAAATTTTAAAATTTCTGCAACAAATATAATATCCCTATTTTATAGAGATCGAAACAGCAGTTGCGGATATTATACCTTGATTTTTCATCAATATTAAACCTAAATCAAGTGATTTTTTACTCGATATGCACCGATTTCTTGCGCATCAAGGATCCGCGAAAATCCTCGACATATCCACGGGTATGCCTACGGTTTTCGCTAACCCTTATGCATCAAGATCTCAGCACATCTCTTCGCAAAAAATCGCTCAACTTAGGTTAAAAATATTTTTTCAAATTGGCGCTTTTTTTGTAATTATGCATGTTGGGAAAGCGCTTAATTTTGTCTTATGAGACAATTCTGTATCAAAATTGATTTTGATACAGAATGTTGTTCAGACGGCCTTTTTCTATTCGTCGCCGAGTAAATAGTAGCACCTTTTTGGAGAAACCACCCTACCCTTCTTTTTCAGGCTACTTATTATCTTTGAAACCACTTGACTCTCCTCGCCGATCATGTCTGCCACCTCACCCGGCCGAACCGGTTTGCCTGCCTTTTTCATGGCGTCCAGTACTTTTTTTTCCATATTTATTCCTTCTAACTATTCCCTAAATTGAGCTGCTGTTTGAGCCAGTTTTTTACTTCGCCTTCAACCGGATAAACCCCTTTGAAATGACCATTAACTTCAAGAAAATGTTCTTTTATAGCCTCCGGCATATCAATCTTTGCAAGTTCCACTGCTTCTTCAGAATTGCGCCGGATAAGATAGATTATAGGTGTTTTGCCCCACGTATTTACCACAAAATAGTGGGTAACATCGTCTTTTGATCTGATTACGTAATTGCCTCCGGCCCAGTTGTTTCCCCATTCAAGATACAGCCGAACGGCTTCTTCCGGAGTCATTTCCCAGTCTATGGCATTTAATAGATCTGAGTTCTGTTTTATATCTTTTAGTTCCATCATGGCATAATTCCTTTACATGAATGTGTATTACACTTATATAGAATCATTAAAAATCAGAATGAACGCTGCTTTTCAAACATCCCTTCATATATGTTACTAAAAGCAATAAGTATGCCACCGTAATTTCGGTGGAAAAAGGGGAAGCTTCGGAGGTGAGACAAATATCATACTACCTAAATTCTGCAAGCCTCGTATCGGCCGGATATACAAGGCATCAATCGCGCAGCCGTATTGTAATACTGCAATCGATTGATAACGCAGTAGATCCGGTCGAGACGAGGCTCCCGAAGGGTTAACTTTTTTTGAAATCCAATCAAGATTTTATCCTTTTATTTTGCATGTTATCGATGTGCGGATATTGATAAAAACATCTCAATACCACATTGTAATTATAGCAAATTTATCTCTTTCGAAAAAAGTTAATGCGGATTTTAGGTCCTATTGTTTTACGACACACATTTGTGTCAAGATAAAATTTGGATAAATCCGTATCGTGCCCTTACGTTTACATTTCATTTTTTCTTTAGCGATGGAGTGTCTTTACCGAAATGAAGGATACGTTGATAACACAGCCTACCCTCTCATATAGCGGTCTACCCCGCTTAAAACTTTTCTGGGCGCTTTCCAGAACACCCCATGGGTTGCTGGACATGGCCACTCCTGCGCTGGGTGCATTGCTCTGGCTCGGCCATTTTCCTTCTTTTGAAGTGATTATTTTGGGACTTATTACCACTTTTGCAGGCTACACAGCGGTTTATTCTTTAAATGATATTATCGATTATCATACTGATAAAGAAAAAATAAGACGTTGCGTAGACGTTGACATCGAATGCGACCTGGATGCCATGATGATCCGTCATCCCATGGCCCAGGGATATTTGAGTTTTAAAGAAGGGTTGCTGTGGACCGCAACCTGGTCCATTGTGACCATACTGGGCGCTTATTATTTACACCCCGTTTGCGTTGCAATTTTTATCATCGGCTGTGTCTTGGAGACGGTTTATTGTTTGCTGTTCAAGGTCAGCCATCTGCGTACACTGGTCAGCGGGGGGGTTAAAACCGCGGGAGCGATTGCCGGGGTATTTGCCGTGGATCCATACCCTTCGCCTTTATTTTTGTTGATGCTTTTATTCTGGTTGTTCTTATGGGAAATCGGTGGACAGAACGTTCCCAATGACTGGACCGACATTGAGGAAGATCGCCGTCTTCATGCCCAGACGATTCCGGTTCGACTGGGTCTTGACCAAGCCAAGGTAATTATACTTGGTTCTCTGATACTTTCGGTCATTCTTGCCATGGTCGTTTTTTACGTTTCTCCAATTTCTTTTGAATTTCCATATGTGGTGGCTTCAGTTTCAACAGGGCTTTGCTTTTTCGTGTTGCCTGCCTTTCTCCTTTATAAAACCAAAGCGTCTCCATATGCAATGGCGCTTTTTAACATGTCCAGTTATTATCCCCTGGCCATGCTGATCATCGTGGTTACTAAGCTGTTGATATGAAAGCCTCCAACTTGTGCAAAATTCAGGTAATGGAATCTTCGACATACAATAGATTACAGTTCTCCTCTCTCCGGGTTTTTTGTCCGACTGCTGCCGTATCAACCTGTTTATACGGCCTTTATTGCAGGAGCAGAAACGGAATGGGAGGGGTATCCCCTTTACTTTCTTGACAAATATGCTTGGTTAATGCAGTAATATCAAGAATCCAGATTTTAACCTGTAACCAGCAACCAGCAACGAGCATGTGATGTTTTGTTTGCTCACATAAAAAATTATATGTTAGACATGTATCGCAGGGTTATCCGGTTTTTCCGGGCAAGGAGGTGTAATCTTGAAACAAGGAAAATGTCCCAAATGCGGCTCGGAAGAGGTTTATTCAGGTGTTGAGGTGTTACCGAAAAGCGGTCCCTTTGGCAGTAATAGCATACCCATAAGTATCGTTTCCATTGCTGCACTTGACAATTATGTGTGCACGGATTGCGGTTACCTTGAAAGTTACATCGCAGATACCGAAAAACTGAAAGAAATCGTCAGAAAGTGGCCTAAGTCAAATAAAGTTTCGCAGTAGGAAACCTAACCCCAAGACCTTAGGTGAATATCTTGGCTCGCCGGTTTGAATCGCAACAGCAAACGCGTTTTACGGGCTCGCTTTACGGGAATTCAGGAATCTTCAGCCCATATGAAAAAGATGTGAAACCAAAACCTGAGATCCAAAATTTCTATATTTAAAAAGGATATCTGTGTGAAAGAATTGTGGCGGCTTGGAAAAATAATCCGAATCTTTGTCAAACATGGCCTTGGAGATATTGCTGAAAGGCTTTTCAAAAAAGCAGAAAAGGAACCGGTTGATCAACGACAAAAGGAATGGACGGTCAAAAACGGCTTTCCTTCTCCGCAACGTATTCGGTGCGTTTTGGAAGAACTGGGACCCAGTTTTATTAAACTCGGCCAATTGATGAGCACGCGAGCCGATATTTTTCCGCCTGAATACATTGAAGAGTTTACAAAACTTCAAGATCAGGTACCGCCGGTACCCTTCAGCGACATCAAGCGGGTCATTGAGCAAGAACTTAGACGTCCTTTAGAAGAAATTTTTGAAGAGTTTACACCTAAATCCATGGCTGCCGCATCCGTGGCACAGGTCCATTTGGCTAAACTTTTCAGTGGAGAAGAGATTGCCGTCAAGGTCATCCGGCCGAACATTGACAAGGAAATCCGGAAAGATATCCGCCTGATGTACTCCATGGCGAAGCGGGCCGAAAAAATCTCAGAAATCGCGCGCGTCATTGGTGCCATTAATCTGGTAAAAGAATTCGAACGGGTTATTTTCAAAGAACTCGATATGTTCATAGAAGCCGGCAATATTGAGAAATTCGCCAATAACTTCAAGTCGGATGATGAGATCTATATTCCTAAGGTCTACTGGGATTACACCACAAAATCGGTCCTGACCATGGAACATATTCCTGGCATTAAAATGGACCAGGTGGATGACATCAGCGCCCATGGTATCGATCCGAAGGACATCGCGATGATTGGACTGCGTTCCTTTTCCCGCCAATTGATGGATTTCGGCCTTTTTCATGCAGATCCCCATTCCGGCAATACCATTGTCATGTTCGACGGTCGTGTCAGTCTGGTTGACTTTGGCATTACGGGTTATCTGGATGATGAAACCATGCACCAAATCGCATACCTTTTGCTGGGTTATGCCGAACACGATTATGAAATGGTTATGGACGCGCTGTTGGATGCGGGGCTAATCGACGAAGAAACAATGGACCTCAAGAGCTTCCGTACGGATCTTAAGGATATGAGTGAATCTTTTTACGGACGCTCCCTTCAGACCATTTCGGTCAGAGATGTTTATGATCAAATCATTCACCTCATATATAAATACAAGATCCGGTTGCCGAGGAATCTTTTACTGCTTTTTAAGACATTTATTCAAACAGAAGCCCTCGGCAAGATACTGGGGAGTGATGCCAGCATTCTAGAAGTGACCAAACCGTATGCCCAAAAGCTCATTGAACGCAGTTACCATAGAAAAAACGTCTTGGAAACCATGCGAAAAGACGCCATTTCCATGGGCGGCCGAATGAAATTGATTCCTAAGCTTGTCCATGATATTCTCCATCAAACCGCCAAAGGCAAACAGCGAATAGAACTCCAGCATAATGGCTTTCAGGATATGAGTCACCAGTTTGTAAAAGGCATTAACCGGCTGATCATTGGATTGGTCATTTCCGCCTCCCTGATTGCCGGTGCCATGGTCTTGAATGCCTCTCAAAAACTGTTTGTATTCACAGTCAATCTTTTCGGCGACCAGAAGATTTCCCTAACGGCTCTTTTGGGGGTGACAGGGTATGTTGTTGCCAGTTTCCTTGGAATCTGGCTCATTATCATGATTTTTCGATCCAAAAAACTATAGCCTTTTTATCTTTTTAGCACGAAATCGACTGTTAAAGCTTGTCAATATGTTCCTTTAAGGGCTATAAAGGAGTGTGACCAGACTTTTTCCTCATCCTATCTATTTTTTCGAAGGCACCTTCAATAGCACGCTCTAAAACTTCAAATTTGATTGGCTTACAAAGAAGACCATCAAAGCCCATCTCTTCAAACTGATCAAACTCAACCTCTGTAACACCACCAGAAAAGGCATAAATAAAAGTTTCTGAGCTTCTTTCTCTAATTCGCATACACAATTCAATGCCGTCTATATCCGGCAATCTTAAATCTGTTATAATTAGTGGAAACTCTTTCTTGTCTAATATTTCCAAAGCCTCTTTCGCATTTTTAGCAAATTCAGTATCGTATCCAAGCATACCAAGCCCCATTTTCATTAATTCTCTTATAGTTTCTTCATCGTCCACAACTAATATTTTCTTTGAAAGCGCAGTCATTTAACTCCCTTTCTTGTTTATAAGTTATCTGAGCCCAATCATTTTATTCGAGTACTAATCCAGGTCCGTCTCTAAAGACTTTATATATCCATGATACATTTATATTTTATATTTTGTGGTTTATAGTTTTCGTCTATCTCCCTCCGGACCGATTTTGTGCTACAATATTTGTGCCAAAAGATGGTTGTTTAATATATTATTATCCATATATAACTAGAAAGCTTTATTCTATAAGGATTTCGGTAATATTTTTTAAATGCCATGGATAGACAGTTATTCTAAAAAAGGCTTTGATAGAGTGCAGACCATAAAAAAATGAACATAAAAATGTGCATGGTGCACAGAAATCTGTGCATGGTATTTGGGACGGCATTATGGATCAATAGTGACCCAGTTTTTTATAATATTTCAGGATATCAGGTTCGTCCATTGGATTATTGGTTGATTTGCCCAAATAGCTTTAATCCTTCCTCCCCGGCTATTTTTCTCCCTCGCATAGCTGATTGGCTTATAGTGGGCTGAGCTAAATTTAGTTTTTTGGCCAGCTCTAGGGCCGTCATTCCTAACTCCCGCGTTCCCCAGTAGCACAGTAATCCGCGTGCTTTCACGCTTTGCCGAGTCCGCCTGCAAGCGCAATGTTATGCTTGGTCATTCATAATGAGTCCACATCCGAATGACTTTAACCACTTTTTCGTCATCAAGAATCTGATAGACAAGCCGATGTTGTATGTTTATTCGCCGGGAAAAGGCCCCGGATAAATCACCTAATAGCTTTTCGGATGATGGAGGCGTCGTGTAAGGATTCTCACGCAGGATGTCAATTAGCTTTTCGGCTTTCGGACGTAAACCGGCAGCGGATAGCTTTTTGGCGTCTTTTTGAGCCTGTTTTGTAAAAACGACTCGCCACATTACCAGTCAAGTTCCCGGGTGCATTACTCGATTGGAGTGGCTAATCCTTCCCGAATTGATTCCCGCATACCAGGAATATTCAGTAGATACATGGTTTCCTGAATAGCGCGCCAGTCGTCCTCTGAAATAAGTACAGCGCTGCCGCGCTTACCTTTTATGATAATTGGCTCGTGAGAAGACGCTGCTTCGTCAATAAGCCGATAAAGATTTGATCTTGCTTCAGTGGCTGTTAGTGTCGGCATGATTCTCCTCCGATTTAATGGATTTTCTACGCCCAAATAGTACGTCATTGCGTACGCTTTGTCAAGTTTTATAATGGAGGCATAAC